>CALCPC010000385.1 GCA_937900975.1 uncultured Paracoccaceae bacterium | reverse complement strand
ATGCGGGCGATGGCGCGCGGCGTCTGGCGGGCCTGCGGGGCGGCTTTGTGTCGGGCACGCAGATCTGGTGTCTTTGGCAGATGCGCGGTCTTTTCGCATTGTACGGCCGGGGCGCTGTGCTGACTTCGGCGGCGGCGCGGCGGATCCGGGCGACCGGGATCGGTTTGGCGCTGCTTTTGCCGATCACCCTGCTGACGGGCGCGCTGCAAAGCGTTGTGTTGAGTTGGGGGGCGGGGCCCGGTCAAAGAACGCTGTCGGTGACGGTTTCGGGCCCGGAACTGGCCGCGCTTGGCGGCGGTCTTTTGTTGATCTTGGTCGGCGCCGCGTTGGCTGAGGCCGTCGCGCTGGCCGAAGAAAACCGGAGCTTTGTGTGATGGCGCCCACGCTTGAAATCGTCGTCCGGCTCGATGTCATGCTGGCGCTGCGCAAAACCCGCGCCCGCGCGCTGGCCGCAGAGATCGGGATCACCGAGCAGAACTTAAGCCTTCTGCGTTCCGGCAAGGTCAAGGGGATCCGGTTTGAAACCTTGGCCGCGATCTGTCGGGCGCTGAACTGCCAGCCGGGCGATCTTTTGGAGGCTGTCCCCATCGACACGGGCGCGCCTGGCGCGGGTGGTTGAGGCGCGCCCCCCGCCCCGGTTCGGCGGCGGGGGGCGAAAAACGTCGTTGCGCAGCGCGGAAACCTGCCTTGCGAGGCGCCGGGGGCTTCGCTAGGGTCCGGCCAACTTGCGGGCCGGCCCTCCGGCGCTGCGATGACAACCAAAGGACACGCCCATGTTTGCCAGCCCAGCCTATGCGCAAGCGGCCGGCGGCTCTGCCGCTGGTGGCCGTGCCGGGTTTATCCCGATCATCCTGATCTTCGCGATCATGTATTTCTTGATGATCCGACCCCAGCAAAAAAAGATCAAACAGCACCTGGCGATGGTTGCAGCGCTGCGCCGGGGCGACCAAGTGATCACGCAAGGCGGGCTGATCGGCAAAGTGACCAAGGTCAAGGATGACACGGAGTTGGAGTTGGAATTGGCCGAGGGCGTGAAGGTGCGCGTCGTGCGCAACACCATTGCGCAGGTCATGAACAAGACCGAGCCGGCCGAAGCGCCGAAAAAATAGACCCAACCGCGCGGGGAGCGATGCTAAACCTTTCGCCTGTCAAAAAGATCCTGATCGCGCTCGTTTGCCTGGCCGGGGTGATTTTCGCGTCCCCCAACCTCTTTTACAGCACTGTTGAGGGCGCAAACGATGCCCGCGCCAAGGCGGAGGCGGGGGCGGCGCTGACCCTGTCGGACGAGGCTGCCATCGCCGGCTGGCCCGGATTTCTGCCATCGGCGCTTGTCAATCTGGGCCTCGATTTGCGGGGCGGCGCGCATCTTTTGGTCGAGGTTGCAGTCGAACAGGTTTATGAGGAGCGGCTGGAAGGGCTGTGGCCCGAAGTGCGCAACGCGCTGCGTGATCTGCGCGCCGAGGTTGGCACCGTCCGGCGCCAGGGCATTGAGGATGGGGTGCTGCGTGTCTCGATCGGCACGCCAGAGGGGATGCAGGCGGCGATGGTCGCCGTGCGGCAACTGACCCAGCCGGTTGTATCGCTGACCGGTGTCGCCTCGCGCGATTTTGAGGTGCGGGCGGACGGCGCCGATCTTTTGATTGCGATTTCGGACGCCGAAAAGATCGCCACTGACAATCGCACGATGGAACAAAGCCTGGAAATCATCCGCCGTCGTGTGGATGAAACCGGCACGCGGGAGCCGACGATCCAACGCCAGGGCGCCGACCGCATCCTGGTCCAGGTGCCGGGCATCGGCTCAGCCGAGGAGCTGCTGGAGCTCATCGG
>CALCPC010000384.1 GCA_937900975.1 uncultured Paracoccaceae bacterium | reverse complement strand
CCCGACGGAAGATATCGTGGCGCGGGCCGCGGCGGAGGGCGCGGATAGCATCGGGCTGTCGGGTCTGATCACCCCATCGCTGGACCGGATGGTCGATGTCGCGGCCGAGATGAAGCGCGCCGGCCTCGACCTGCCGCTTTTGATCGGCGGGGCGACGACGTCGAAAAAGCACACTGCGCTGCGTATCGCGCCGGCCTATGAGCATGGCGTGATCCATGTCGACGATGCGTCAAAGGCGGTGGGCGTCGTCTCGCGGCTTTTGTCGGAGACGCGCAAGCCGCAGTTTTTGGCAGAAGTGGCCGAGGCGCAGGCGCGCATCTCGGCCCCGGCGCCCGAAACGCGCCCGACGATGCCGATCGCGGCGGCGCGGGCGAACGCCTTTGACGGGGGGTGGCCGTCCTATCAACCGCCCGCGCCGCGCGTGCCCGGGCTGACGCCCGGTGCGCCGGACCTGCGCGATGTGATCGCGCAGATCGACTGGTCGCCCTTCTTTTGGACCTGGGAGATGCGCCAAACCTATCCCGCGATCTTGTCCGATCCCGAAAAAGGCCCCGCCGCGCGGGAGCTTTTCGCGGCGGCGGAGGCGATGCTGGCGCGGATCGTTTCGGAAGGCTGGTTTAGCCCCCGCGCGGTGGCAGGGCTGTGGCCGGCCAACGCGGATGGCGACGATATTGTCGTCTGGCAGGACGAGACCCGGCAGGACATCCGCGCCCGGTTGCCGATGCTGCGCCAGCAGGGCACGAAAAGCGGCGACCGCGCGCATTTCTGCCTCGCCGATTTTGTCGCGCCGATGGGCCAAGCCGATTGGATAGGCGGGTTCGCCGTCAGTGCCGGGCCCGAAGTACACAGATTGGCCGAAGCGTGGAAGGCTGCCGGCAACGATTACGACGCGATCCTGGTTCAGGCCCTGGCCGACCGGATCGCGGAGGCGCTGGCCGAGGCGCTGCACGGTGTCGTGCGCACATCGCTGTGGGGCTATGCGCCGGACGAGGATCTAGCGGTCGAGGATTTGATCGCAGAGCATTACCGCGGCATTCGACCGGCACCGGGATATCCCGCGTGCCCCGATCACTTGACCAAGCGGACGCTGTTCTCGCTTTTGGAGGCGGAGCGGCACACCGGCCTTAGCCTGACCGAGAGCTGCGCCATGTGGCCTGCGGCGGCGGTGTCGGGGTTTTACTTTTCGCATCCTGACGCGCGCTATTTCGGCATCGGCCGGGTCGGGCGCGATCAAGTGGCCGATTATGCCGCGCGAAGCGGGTTGGCGATGGCGGAGATGGAGACGTGGCTTGCGCCCAACTTGGCCTACACGCCCGAAGCCGCGCTTCGAAAGGCCGGGTGACGGCGCCGCGCGTCCGACCCGGTCCAGCGGCTTTGTCCGCTCCCAAGCGGAGGCGCGTTCCGCGCCAGGTCTTTTCTCCCCAAACCCGCCTTCGGCGGATTTGGGGCCCCGCCGCCCAGCCCTGGCGTTGCGCTTTTGGGATTTAGAGCATTTTCCGTTCAAAGCAGGTCAGTCATCATCAGAAAACGCGTTCAAG
>CALCPC010000383.1 GCA_937900975.1 uncultured Paracoccaceae bacterium | reverse complement strand
AGGGATTGAGCGAATCAAAGCCGCCTTCCGCGCCGCCGCCCGCGCCAATGACCAATGTACCGCCCTTTGGCGCGGCCGGATTGGCGTAAGGCAGGCGTGCGAATCCCTTTTCCAGCGCGGGCGCACCATACATCGCAATCCCGTGTTGCGGTTCCGCCACGGCGCCGCCAACGCCCAAAATGGCGACAAAAAGCCCGATCCAGCCTGTCTGCGCGGTCTTTGCCATGCTTTAGATCCTTATTGAGGTTGCCTGTTATCTCTCAAGCATACGCCCATGGTTCCGTGAGACAAATTTTTATCTTGGACCGGCGCGCCAGATCCCCTATAACGGTGTCACTGCTCGATAGGTTTCTTGCCTGTATGAAACCTGCCTCAATAACTTAACGCCCTCCTTGTGAGGGCGTTTTTTTATGGCGCAGTCCCGGTTGGGCGGTGGATTGCCATTGCGCAGGTGCAGCATATAACGCTCTCTAAACGCAACCAGGGGGCATTGCTATGGATCTTGCGGGCAAAACCGCCGTCGTTACGGGATCGACATCCGGCATTGGGCTTGGCATCGCCGAGGGGTTGGCCGCGCGCGGGGCGGCGGTGGCCCTCAATTCGTTTAGCGACACCGACGACGATCATGACCTCGCCGCGAAAATCACAGCCCTAGGCGGCGGACGCGCCGCGTATATCCAGGCGGATATGGCCGATGCCCAGGCCTGCCGGCACCTTGTCGACCGCGCGGCAGAGGTCTTCGGCAGTGTCGATATTCTGGTCAACAATGCCGGCATTCAGCATGTCGCGGCAATCGATGACTTTCCCACAGCGAAATGGGATGCGATCCTGGCGATCAATCTCAGCTCTGCTTTTCATACGACCGCCGCCGCACTCCCCTGGATGCGCAAAGGCGGCTGGGGACGGGTTATCAACATCGCCTCGGCGCATGGGCTGCGCGCCTCGCCCTATAAATCCGCCTATGTCGCGGCCAAGCATGGCGTGATCGGCATGACAAAGGTCGCAGCGCTTGAAACGGCGGAGGAGCCCATCACCTGCAACGCGATCTGTCCGGGCTACGTTCTGACGCCGTTGGTAGAGGCGCAGATCCCGGACACCATGGCCCAATACGATGTCGACCGCGAAACAGCGCTGCGCGACATCATTTTGGACCGCCAACCGTCCAAGGATTTTGCAACCACCCAGCAGCTTGCCGGGGTTGTCGCCTTTCTCTGTTCCAGCGCCGCCGACCAGATGACGGGGACGACCTTGTCGGTCGATGGCGGTTGGACGGCGCGTTAGCACGCGCGTGTCAACACCGCGTCGGCCCGTCGATCGGGGAACGGTCGGGGACAGCGCGGCAAAACAGCATGGGGCGTTGAGATGACCGAGACCAAACGCATAAACCTCGCGCTTCAGGGTGGCGGCGCCCATGGGGCGTTCACCTGGGGCGTGCTCGACCGACTGCTTGAGGAGGAGCGCCTTCTGATCGAAGGGATCACAGCGACATCCGCCGGCGCGATGAACGCAGCCGCCGTCAAGGCCGGCTGGATCCGGGGCGGCCACGCCGGCGCGCGCGCTGAGCTTGATCGGTTCTGGGAGGCTTTGACGGGCCCCGCGTTTTTCCAAGCGGAGGCGACCGAAAGCTATCTTGCGTTCTTCGCGCCGACGCCCGCGCTTTACGCGCGCCTGGTCGAGGCAAGCCCAAGCTATGTCGCGGGCGATGCGCTGACGCGGCTTTTCTCACCTTATGAGCTTAACCCCCTCAACGTTCATCCGCTGCGCCCTTTGGTCAGCCGGTTTTTCGACTTTGACGAGATTTGCGCGACCCAGGGTCCAAAGCTTTTTATTTCGGCCACGAATGTGCGGACCGGCAAGGTGCGCATCTTTCAGGGTGGTGAGGTCTCGGCGGACGCGCTGCTTGCCTCCGCTTGCCTGCCGACGCTTTACCAAGCCGTCGAGATCCCGGACCCCAAGACTGGCAAGCTGGAGGCCTATTGGGATGGCGGGTTTATGGGCAACCCCGCGCTGTTCCCGCTGTTTTATGAGACCGCGGCACAGGATACGGTGATCGTCCATATAAACCCAATCTACCGCGATACGGTGCCGCGCAGCGCGGTCGATATTCAAAACCGGATGAACGAAATCAGCTTCAACTCGTCGCTTCTGCGGGAGCTTCGGGCCATCGATTTTGTCACCCGGCTTTTGGAGGAAGGGGCGATCCAGTCCAACCGCATGAAGCATGTCCTGGTGCATTCGATCATGGACGACGCGATCATGACAGAGCTGTCGGCCGCCACCAAGGTCTCCCCCTCCAAGGCGCTGCTGGACCAGTTGAAAGCCGCCGGGCGCGCGCAGGGGGAGGCTTTCTTGCGCTGCCATTGGGGTGATCTTGGGGTCAAAAGCACGGTGGATTTGCGCGCAATGTTTGCATGAGCGATCTGGCGATCTGGGATGCCGGCCCGCCGCCGCCGGCACCGGCGCGGTTCAACATCGCGCGGTATGCGCTTGGCCAAGGACCGGAAGATCGGGTCGCGCTAGAGATCATCGCGCACCCCGACGCGCCGCCAGAGCGGTGGCGCGTCGGCGCGCTTGGCGCGGCGATCGGCGGCACCATGACGGGCCTCGCCGCGCGGGGTGTCGCGCCGGGCGACCGGGTTTTGCTGAGTGTTGGGCATTCTGTCGATTTTCCGATCCTGTTCTTGGCGGCCGCCGGGATGGGTGCCGTGCCGATCCCGCTTTCGACCCAATTGACGGCGGGCGAGGTTGCGCGCATCTCGGCGCTGGCCGGTGCGCGCCTTCGGATCGGCAGCCCGGCGCTTCCGGGGGAGGCTGTCGATCTGCCGACAGCCCGTGGCTGGCGCGAGCTTGCGCCCGCGCCCTTTGCCGACACCTGCGCCGATGCGCCCGCCTATATGGTTTTCACCTCCGGCACGGGTGGGGCACCCAAAGGCGTCTTGCATGCGCATCGCGCCGCGTGGGCACGGCGGATGATGTGGGCGGATTGGTACGGTCTCAAGCCCGGCGACCGGGTGCTGCATGCGGGTGCCTTTAACTGGACGTTCACCCTTGGCACCGGGCTGATCGATCCCTGGGCCGCTGGGGCCACGGCGCTGATCTACACAGGTCCCGGCGACCGCCGCGTCTGGTCGGAGATTGCACGCCGCCACGGCCCGACCCATTTTGCCGCCGTCCCCGGTATCTTCCGCCAAATCCTCGACGCCGACACAGCCAAGGGCGAGGCCTTCGCCACGGTGCGCTCGGCGCTGACAGCGGGCGAGGCCCTGCCACCGGGGCTTGCCGCGCGCTGGCAGGCGGCGACCGGGCGACCGTTGCTTTCGGCTTTGGGGATGAGCGAGGTTTCAACCTATGTCTCGGACCGCCCCGACGGCCAGCGGGCGCTTGCCCAACACGGCCGCCGTATCGCAATTCTAGACGACGCGACGGACCGGCCCGTGACCCGCGGCGTTGCGGGCCGGCTTGCAGTCTCGGCGCGCGATCCGGGCCTGATGCTTGGCTATTGGCGGGGGGACGGGCCGGTTCTGCCGCTTTCGGGCGACTGGTTTCTGACCGGCGACCGCGCGATCATGGCCGCCGATGGCAGCGTTACTTGGGTTGGGCGCAGCGACAGCCTTTTAAACGCACAAGGCTACCGCGTCGCACCAGAGGAGGTGGAGGCCGTGCTGTTGTCGCATCCCAGCGTTGCCGACGCGCTGGTTGTCGATCTGCCGGTGCGCGCGGATCTGACGATCCTCGCGGCCTTTGTCACCCCAACCGAAGACGTGCCGGTCGCAGAGCTCAAGAGCCATTGCGCTCAGCATCTTGCGGCCTACAAATGCCCCCGAGAGATCCGTTTTCGCAGCGCCCTGCCCCGCAACGCCCGGGGGAAGCGGGACCGAAAAGCGCTGGTCCAAACCGAAGGTTGGAGCCCCCCATGATCCCCATCGATGTGCTGTCGGACCCAATCTGCCCTTGGTGCTATATTGGCAAGGCGCGCCTTGACCGCGCACGCGCCGCCCGGCCAAACCTCGCGCTCACGCTGCACTGGCAGCCCTTTCAACTAAACCCCGACATGCCGCGCGCGGGAATGGACCGGCGCGCCTATCTTGAGGCGAAGTTCGGCGGCAAAGAGGGGGCTGCGCGCGTCTACGTCCAGATCGAGACGGTGGCGCAGGCCGAGGGTCTGGACATCGATTTCGCGGCCATCGCACGGACCCCGAACACGCTGGACGCCCATCGATTGATCCGTTGGGCCGAGATCGAAGGCTGTCAGGACAGTGTCGTCACGGCACTGTTCCAGCGCTATTTTCGCGGGGGCCAGGATATCTCGGACCCCGCGATCCTGATCGAAACGGCAGAGGAAGCGGGGATGGAGGCCGCGATGGTCGCCCAGCTTTTGGGCACCGACGCCGATCTTGCCGAGGTCCGCGCCGCCGATGCCCGGGCCCGCGAGATGGGCGTCAGCGGCGTCCCGACGTTCCTTGTCGCCCACCAATACGTCCTGCCCGGCGCGCAAGAGACCGCCGTTTGGCTGCGCGCTTTCGACGAAATCGAGAGCCTCATCGCAGCCGACGCTGCAGAAACGCCATAAAGCGTTTCGTGAAAGCAAGGGATCCCATACCGCTGCCTAAAGTCAAAGATCTCAAAGCGTTATCGGATGCTCGATGCCTCAGATTTTTCACGAGACGCCACCGCCCCCGTCAAACAGCGCCCGCTTAAGCAGCCGCCTTAACGGATCTCGCGCAAAGCCAGGATCCCGTACTGCGGCCTAAAGTCAAAGATTTCAACGCGTTCCGGGATGTTCGACGTCACTGAAACGTCACGCTGCGCTGTAAGCGCCCCTCCGATGCGGCGCGGACGCGGCCTTGTTGCGCAAAAGGCGGTCTTTCCCGCCCCGCCCGAAGCCCGACGACCGCGTCGATGGGGGGGCGGCGCCGAAGCGACGCGGCCTGACGCGCACCCCATGCGCCGCGCCGCGCGGCCCCCGCTAGGCGGTGGCGTAGCGCGCAAGGTCCGAGGCAATGGCGAAAGCGCCCTTGATCTTGTCGCCATCCTTTGCCCAATCGCGGCGCACGACGATTTTGTTGTCCTTGACCTTTGCCAGGCCCTTTTGCGCCTCAAGAAACGCGACAAGCCCGGCGGGGTTGGCGAATTTGTCATTGTGAAACTGGATCGTCGCGCCTTTCGGCCCGCCATCGAGCTTTGCGATGCCAGCCTTTCGACAGGTCGTTTTGATCCGCACGATGTTCAGCAACATCGTCACTTCACGCGGAAGTTTGCCAAAACGGTCGGTCAGTTCCGCCGCGAAGGCCTCAAGCTCCACTTTCGAGGCAAGGCCAGAAAGCCGGCGGTAAAGGCCAAGGCGCACGTCCAGATCCGGGACATAGGCATCGGGGATCAGCACCGGCACCCCAAGATTGATGCTGGGCGACCAGGTGTCTTCGGCCTCGCTCAGCCCCTCAAGCTCCCCCGCCTTCATCTTGGAAATCGCCTCTTCCAGCATCTCCTGGTAAAGCTCAAAGCCCACTTCGCGCACATGCCCCGATTGCTCATCGCCCAGAAGATTGCCCGCCCCGCGGATGTCGAGATCCTGGCTGGCCAGGTTGAAGCCCGCGCCCAATGTGTCGAGCGAGGCGAGAACCCGCAGGCGTTTCTCGGCCGTCCGGGTCAGCTTTTTCCGCGGTTCGGTCGTGAAATAGGCATAGGCGCGCAGTTTGGAGCGCCCGACACGCCCGCGGATCTGGTAAAGCTGGGCGAGGCCGAACATATCCGCCCGGTGCACGATCAGGGTGTTGGCCCGCGGAATGTCGAGCCCGGATTCCACAATCGTCGTCGCAAGCAGCACATCGTATTTACCGTCGTAAAAGGCGTTCATCCGTGTGTCGAGATCGCCCGCGGCCATCTGGCCATGCGCTGTCAGAACCGAAACCTCGGGCACCTCTTCGCGCAGGAACGTCTCCATCTCGGCCATATCGGCGATGCGGGGGACGACAAAGAAAGACTGGCCGCCGCGGTAATGCTCCCTGAGCAGCGCCTCGCGCAGCGTGATCGTGTCGAATTCCGAGACATAGGTTCGGACGGCGCGCCGGTCGACGGGCGGGGTCGCGATCAACGACAGATCCCGCACGCCCGTCAGCGCGAGTTGCAGCGTTCGCGGGCTCGGCGTCGCGGTCAGGGTGCTGACATGGATTTCGGACCGAAGCTCTTTCAGCCGTTCTTTGTGGGTGACGCCAAACTTCTGCTCCTCATCGATGATCAGAAGCCCAAGCTCCTTGAACCGAACCGATTTCGCCAACAAGGCATGGGTGCCGACGACGATATCGACCCGGCCCGCCGCCAGCGCCTCTCGCGTTTCGGCGGCGTCTTTCTGGCCGACAAAGCGGCTGAGCTGACGGACCTCAAGCCCGGTGCCACGGAACCGCTCCTCAAACGCTTTGGCGTGTTGGCGCGCCAACAATGTGGTTGGCGCGATCACCGCGACCTGCGTGCCGGACATCGCCGCAACGAACGCCGCCCTCAGCGCGACCTCGGTCTTGCCAAAACCCACATCCCCGCAAATCAGCCGGTCCATCGGACGGCCCGAGGCAAGGTCTTCCAGCACGTCTTCGATGGCGTTGAGCTGATCCTCGGTCTCCTGATAGGGAAAGCGCGCTGAAAACGCCTCCCACGCACCATCGGGGGGAAGAAGGCGCGGCGCAGTGCGCAGCGTGCGCTCCGCCGCGATGCGGATCAGCTTGTCGGCAATCTCGCGGATCCGCGCCTTCATCCGCGCCTTTTTGGCCTGCCAGGCGCCGCCGCCCAGCCGGTCGAGCAGCCCTTCCTCGTGACCATAGCGGCTGAGAAGTTCGATGTTCTCAACCGGAAGGAAAAGTCTATCGCCGGCCGCGTATTCAAGCGCGATACACTCATGCGGCGCGCCGGCCGCGGTGATTGTCTCAAGCCCGGAAAAGCGGCCGATGCCATGCTCCACATGCACGATCAGATCGCCGGGGGCGAGGCTTGTCGTCTCTTGCAGAAAGTTCTCGGCGCGCTTGCGACGCTTGGCGCCCCGCACAAGCCTGTCGCCCAAAATATCCTGCTCGGCAATCACCGTCAGGCGCGGCGCCTCAAAGCCTGTTTCAAGCGGCCAAACCGCCACGAAAACACCGCCCGTACCATCCGGGATATCCCGAGCGCGGGCGATATCGCGGACCCCTTCTACGCCGTTCTCCTCCAAAAGGCCGGCGAGCCGCTCGGCCGAGCCGGTTGAATATCCGGCCAGAACAACCTGAGAAGTCTTGCGTTTTGTCTCGATGTGCTGCGCAAGCGCGGCGAAAAGGCTGACGGCCTCCTGCTGGCGTTCGGGCGCAAAGGACCGGCCGATCCGCGCGCCGGCATCGACCACGCCCGGGCCCGATGCCGTCGGCAAGGTGCTTAGCCTGCGCACAGCGCGGTCGGCCAGCGCCGCCTCCCACTGATCCTCGGACAGATAAAAGCCCTCAGGCGGGACGGGTTTGTAAACGCTGTCGCTGCGCTTTTTATCGGCAAGGGCTGCCCGCCGGGCGCCGTATTGTTCGGCCAAGACCGCATGGCGGGCGTCGCGGGCGGCATCGATTTGATCGTCCAGCATCACCGGCGCCCCAGGGAGATAGTCAAAAACGGTGTCCAGCCGTTCGTGAAAGAAGGGCAGCCAATGCTCCATCCCCTGGTGTTTTCGCCCGGCGCTGACCGCCTCGTAAAGCGCATCATCCGTCCCAGCCGCGCCGAAGGTCGCGCGGTAGTTTTGCCGAAAGCGTTGGATCGAGGGCGGATCGAGAATGACTTCCGAGACGGGTGCGAACGCCACCTGCTGCACCGTCTCGACGGTGCGCTGCGAGGCGGCCTCGAACCGGCGCGCGCCGTCGAGCACGTCGCCAAAAAGATCGAGCCGCACAGGCCCCAGATCGCCAGGCGGGTAGATGTCGATCAAACCGCCGCGGATCGCGAAATCCCCGGGCTCAGTCACAGTCGGCGCCTGTTGAAAGCCCATCCGAACAAGCCAGGCGCGCAGACTGCCCTCATCGATGCGCCGGCCCACTTCGGCGGTGACCTGCGCCCCGGCCACCGTTTCGCGCGCCGGCACCCGTTGCAGCACGGCATTCAGCGTGGTCAGCAGGATCACCGGGCGCGAGAACCCGGCGGCAAAGGTCGCCAGCGTCGCCATCCGCCGCGCTGCCACGTCCGGCGCGGGGGAGATCCGGTCATAGGGAAGGCAATCCCAAGCCGGCAGATGCAAAACGGGGATATCCGCGCCCCAAAACGCCAGATTGGCCGCCATTGCAGCCCGGCGCGCATCGTCGCGCGCCACGTGCAGGACGGGTCCCGCAGTCTCCCCAACCAGATCGACCAGCAGACGGGCCTCAAACCCCTCTGGCGCGCCGCCAATCCGCAGGTGCCGAACCTCGCGTTGATGCCGGGTCATCGGATCCCCCTGCGCCCCCTTTTCAGATTGGCGTGACGGTGCGGGCAATGTTCCACACAGCCGCCGTCGCTGCGAGCACGATGCCAACGACGCCGCACACCTGGTTCCAGAACCGAAGCCGCCGGACCCCGTCACGCAAACCAGCCGGTGAAAGATCGGCCGCGCCCATACGCCTTGCTTGCCATGTGGTCAGCGAGAAGATGATCGTCAACGGCCCAAGCAGCGTGACCAGCGCCAGCGCGAACTCAATCTGAAAAAAAACCCCAGATGTCGCCAGGGATGCGATCAAGAACGACCATGTCGCGACAATCGCGGTCCCAAACCGGTCAAAGACGGCA
>CALCPC010000382.1 GCA_937900975.1 uncultured Paracoccaceae bacterium | reverse complement strand
AGCCTCGTCTAACTCGATAGGAACGCGACCGCGACGCAGCGGCCCGCGGCGCGGGCGGCGATTCTGGCCGCGATGGATGTCGTCGGCCACCCCTCAAGCGTTCATGCCGAGGGCCGGGCCGCGCGCGCTGCGGTCGAAAAGGCACGCGGGCAGGTGGCGCAACTGGTTGGGGCGGACCCGTCTGAGGTGATCTTTACCGGGAGCGCGACGGAGGCCGCGGCGATTTGGTTTTACAATCGCGACGCTGTTTGCGGTGCCGAGATCGAGCATGACGCCGTGCTGCGCCAAGTGGTGGACGCGGCCCATCCGCAACTTATCCCGTGCAACCGGACGGGTGTTGTGGCGCGCGGGGATTTTTTGCCTGTCGCCGAGGCCGGGCCGGCGGACACGCGGCGCCGATCTGCAAGCGTGCTGCAGGCTGCAAACTCCGAGACCGGCGTTATCCAGCCGCTTTTATGGCAGCCTGATCCGGGTTTTGAGATCGGGCTTAGCGACATCACCCAGGCCGTCGGGCGGTTGGCGTTTAGCATGGCCCACAGTCCGGCCCGTGCCGGCATATTGTCGGCCCATAAGCTGGGCGGCCCCAAAGGCGTCGGCGCCTTGGTCGCCCCGCCCGACGTAGAGATCTACTCACCCCTATCCAAGCGGCCGTGGGCGGGCGGAGATGTCGGCGGCGGGCAGGAGATGGGGCGACGCGCAGGCACCGAGAACGTCATTGGGATCGCGGGGTTCGGCGCAGCGGCGGCGGCCGCGCAGCGGGATCTGGAGGCTGGGCTTTGGGACCGGGTCGAGAAACTTAGAAATATTCTAGAAGAGGCCCTAGCCACTGCCGCGCCGGACACTATTTTTGTAGGTCAAGGAACCCAGCGTCTGCCCAACACAAGCTGCATCGCAGTTCCCGGTTGGAAGGGTGAGACGCAGGTCATGCAAATGGATCTAGCGGGCTATGCGATCAGCGCAGGGTCTGCCTGTTCCAGCGGCAAGGTGCGGGAAAGCCGGGTGCTGCGCGCAATGGGGTTTGACGCGGCAACTGCGGCGTCGGCCATCCGCGTATCGCTTGGGCCCGCCACCACGGAGGCGGAGGTGTTGGGGTTCGCGGACGCATGGCTCAGACAACTCCGCCGCTGGCGGTCAAAGGCTGCCTAGGCGGGCGGTAAACGCGGGGTCGAACCC
>CALCPC010000381.1 GCA_937900975.1 uncultured Paracoccaceae bacterium | reverse complement strand
GGGGCTCCCGCCGCGGAAGCGGCAAAAGGGGCTCCCGCCGCGGAGGCGGCAAAAGGGGCTCCCGCCGCGGAGGCGGCAAAAGGGGCTCCCGCCGCGGAAGCGGCAAAAGGGGCTCCCGCCGCGGAGGCGGCAAAAGTGGTGCCGAGCGGGGGCCGGGCGCAGGCCCTCTCAGGCGGCGCTGGCCAGGCGCCCGTGCTCCAGCAAAGCGGTCCGGCCCCGGCTCTGCCCAAGGGCGACGGTCCCGCGGTTGCGGGCTCCGCTGTCGCTTTGAACGGGGGGCGCGCTGCCGGGTTCAAGGCGGACGGATCCGCCCCGGGGGCAGAGACCGCCGGCGGACATCTTGTGGTTTTGCCAGAAGGGCCGGGCGCTGTGGTTGCAAAGGCGCTTGGCGACCGGCTGGCCGCGCTGGGAGAGCGGGTTGAGATCCTGCCGCCGGCCGTCCTCACCGGCCCGGCGGCGCTGGCACCGGCGCTGGCGGCTCAAACCCGGCCGGTGCGGGGCCTGATCCATCTTGGCGCGCTTGGTGTCCCGGGGCTCGACCCGCGGAAAACCGCGCCCGCAGCCTGGGCGGCGGCGCTGTTCCAGGCCGAGACGGCGCTTTTCATGGCTCTCCGCGACCTGCCCTTGGCCGAGGATGCGCGGGTGCTGGCGGCGTTGCAGCCGGGGGTGTTGCGCCCGCCGCGGGTGGGCGCGGGGCTGGTGTTGCAGGGGGGGGCGCCGGGGCTTTTGAAATCGCTTGGCTTGGAGCGGCCGGGTCTGCGGCTGCGCGCGGTGGAGCTTGACGCAGGGATGCTCGCCGGCGGCGCGGCGTCTGCGCGGATCGCGGCGCTTCTGGCGGCGGAGTTCGCGGCTTCCGGCGGTCCGCTGGAAATCGGCTATCGCGGCGCGGAGCGGATGACGCGGCGGGTTGTGCCCGCGCCGCCCCAGCCCAGCACCGCCTCCCCCAGCGTCCCGCCGGAGGCGGGCATGGGCGTCCCGCTGGAGGTGGGCATGGGCGTCCCGCCGGAGGCGGGCATGGGCGTCCCGCCGGAGGCGGGCATGGGCGTCCCGCCGGAGGCGGGGTCGGGTGCTTTGCGGAGAACCGGTCCGGATCCCCTGCGGGCGGTGGATGCAGGGGCCATGCGGGAGCCGGGTCCGGGGTCGATGTTGCGCGAGGGCGCAGGCGCCGCTGCCGCGCCCCCGGGATTGCCCAAAGCGGCTTTGCCGGCCACCGCCACCGATCGTGCCACAGAGCCTGCCACAGAGCCTGCTATCGCCCCTGGCGGCGTTCCTGGCCCTGCCGCCGGTTTTGTCGCGGGGCCCGGGTCTGCACCGATTTCGGGATCTGTCGCCGGGCCGTTGTCCCGCCCCGCCGCAAAATCTGTCACCGGTTTCGCCGCAGGGGCGATAACGGGCTGGGAAACCGGACCGGTTTCGCGCGCTGTCGCCGCGCCAAGCGGCGCCTTGGACACACCGCTCCAACCCGCCGCCCCAGGCGGCCCCCAACCCGCCACCCCAGGCGGCCCCCAACCCGCCGCCCCGAGCGGGCCCCAGGCCGCGCCGGGGGCTGCATCGCTCGCGCCGCTTCTTGGCGCGGTGCCGCCCCCTCCGGGAGCGGCCACGGCGCCCACGCGGCGCACCGCCCGGGGACCCCCACAAAGAAC
>CALCPC010000380.1 GCA_937900975.1 uncultured Paracoccaceae bacterium | reverse complement strand
GCCGACGGCGCCGTAATCCTTGACGTCGATCCAATCCATCAGCTTGCGGTGGAAGACCTCCGTCGCATCGCGGACGGTGATCGATTCCACCGTGACGACCGAGCCATTGTCCCCCAGAATGTCGATGCCGAAATGTCCAAAGACCGGATCGGTGCCCCACACCATATCGACGCCGGTCCGCTCTCCCGTGCCGACAATCGCGCGAACGGTGTAGATGCGCCCCACATCCTCTAACAGGACTTCGGGACCAAAGGTCGTGAGATTGGCGATCTGATCGCCCGAAGCGTCGCCAGCGAAGGCCGCGATCCGCACCAGCGGGAAGGGATCGCTGAACAGCTTCACCCGGGCCGTCACCTCAAGATAACACCCGGGCAGGATCGGCGTCTCGCCCATATACCGCAGGCGCTGGATCGTATCGGTCTTTTGGATGTTTAGCGCGGGGCCAAAGTCGGGGTCGTCCGCGATCAGCGTGCCGATGGTGGCGTAGGTTGTCGTGCCCGGGGTCCCATCCTCGGCGGACCATACGTCCAGCCCATCGATGAATTCGGGCGGCATCAGGTCCAGCCCTTCGGTAATCGCCTTGTTCATCGGTTTGTCTATCCCTTCTGGCACAAATATCCGCCGCGGTCCCGGCAAAGGGGCAGGTCCCGCGAAATGGCGGGCGCTTACAGGGCGGAAGCTCGCGATAAAAAAATGGCGCACGGGCGCAGGGGCCTCGGCGGCATCAGGGGGTATCGGCGAGATGTTAAGGGAATGTTAACAAAGCGAGGACCGAACGCTGCGCCCGGTCCCCGGTTTTGGTCTTTTACAGGATCGCGCGGGGGGGCGTCACGCCACCCCGCCCGCGGGCGTTAGGCGCCCGCGCCCGACGGACGGCGCAGGCGCACGCCATTGATTTGCCAGCCATCGGCGGTTTCGATCATCTCGTAATCCAGAAGATGCAGCCGCCCGGCTTGGTCGGTTACCATCACGGTTTGAACCATCCGGCCGCCCCGCTCCTCCAGCCCCGCGAACTCAACATTCGCAGGGCGCCACACCATCGGATACCCCTCCCGCACCATCAGGCCGAACCGCTCTGGCGTGCCGAACATCGACTTGATCATGGGCGAGGCAAAGGTGAAGGCCATGCCAAAATCATCGGCCTGAAAAGCCGAGAATTGCGAACTGATCACGGACCGGATGTCGCGGTCCGTGGTTTGTGCGACGGCTGCCGTGTGGACGGCCGTCACAAAAAGCGCTGCGAAAACAAGGGCCTTTACCATGCGTCTTTCCTCCTCTGCTCAGGAGAGTACGCATCGCTGGCGCGGGTGGATCTGTGGCTCACGCCCCCTCGCCCGTCCGCTCAAAAACCAGGCGCAGCGTCACTGGCGCGACACGGGTGATGCCGGGCAGTTCGGCGAGCTTTTTCAGCGTGTCGACACCCGCGTCAATGCCCAGCTCGGCCGTCGAGACCATGATCATCTCATCGGTCGTCACAAGCGCCCGGTCGGTGCCAAGCCGGGCGACAAACATCTCGGTGTAAATGTCCATCTCGGCGCCCGCAAACGACAACGTGCCCTCGACATCGACCTCCGCCGTTTCGCCGGGCGCCATCGCGTTGACGGCGTCCTTATCGATCTCGGCGCTTAGATGCGCCGTGGGCGCTGCGCCAAAGACATGCTCTCGCATCCGCTCGTTGCGGATATCGACCCAGGTTTCGACGCTAAAGAGGTCAATGGTAACATCGACAGATCCCGTTTCCGAGACCGAGCCGGTGAGGCCGGCAAAATGGTTCACCTCGCCGATCACATTTTTTTTGATCGACCCATACGCCAGCTTCGATTCGGCGCCATTCAGGATCCACCGCTCCTCCGCCGCCACGGGAAGGGTGCCAAGGCCGAAAAGCGCCGCGGCAATAATTGTCTTAATCATCCGTCATCTCCCTGGTTTTCTTCGCGTTGTTATTGCGAGGGGCCCGCCCAAGCAGCGCCCCATCTCCAACACCATAACGCGCCGGACGCCAGGTCAAGCGGCGGAAAGTCGCCCGTTCAGCGCCCGGTCGATCAGATCGGCAGTCTCAGGCACCCCGTAAAGCGCCACGAAGCCGCCAAACCGTGGGCCCTGCTTTGCGCCAAGCAGCACTTCGTAGATCGCCGAAAACCACGCGCGCAAGGGCTCGAAACCATGCGCCTTGCCGACAGCGAAGATCATCGTCTGCAACGCCTCCGCCTCCACCGGCCCGTCCCAAGCGCGCAGCCGCGCAGCAAGATCCGACAGCGCCGCGCGCTCGGTCTCCGTGGGCGCCCTGAACTCTTTCAGCGGCTTCACCCGGTCTTGATAGTATCGCACGGCCTGCTTGGCCGCGGCGTCCAGCCCTGGATGCGTCTCGGGCGTCGCGTCGGCGTATTTCCGGATGAACCCCCAAAGCACGTCATTGGTCTCTGCCCCAGAGGCCGAAGCAAGGTTCAACAGCATCGCATACGGGATCTCAAGATCCGAGGACGGCACGTTGTGCCCATGGATATGAAGCGCAGGGTTGGCCACCCGCGCCGCCGCCTCCTGTGCCCCAAAGGCGCGCAAATGCTGGTGATACTCATCAACCGCCTTCGGGATCACATCGAAATGCAGGCGTTTGGCGGTTTTGGGCTTTTGGTACATGAAATACTGCAGGCTTTCGGGGCTGGCATAGGACAGCCATTCCTCCATCGAAATGCCGTTGCCCGTGGATTTTGAGATCTTCTGCCCGTTCTCGTCCAAAAACAGCTCATAGCTGAAATGCTCGGGCGGCGTGCCGCCAAGGATGCGGCAGATCTTGTCGTAGATCTTTTCGTTGGTCGCGTGCTCTTTCCCATACATCTCAAAATCGACGCCCAGCGCGGCCCAGCGGGCGCCAAAGTCGGGCTTCCATTGGAGTTTTACGTTGCCGCCGGTCACCGGCAGCGTGACATCCGTGCCGTCTTCATCCTCGAACGTGATCAGACCGTCGGGCCGCACCTCCTTCATCGGCACGTAAAGCACGCGGCCCGTGGTCGGCGAGATCGGCAAAAAACAGGAATAGGTGGCGCGCCGCTCTTCCCTCAACGACGCAAGCATGACGGCCATGACCGCCTCGTACCGCTCCGCCGCCCGCAGCAAGACCTCATCCATTTTTCCCGCGCGGTAAAAGGCGTTGGCCGACACGAACTCATACTCGAACCCAAAACTGTCGAGAAAGGCGCAAAGCCGGGCGTTGTTGTGATCGCCAAAGCTTGGGTGCGTGCCGAAAGGATCGGGGACGGCGGTCAGCGGACGCTGCATATGCGGGGTCAGCATTTCTGGATTGGGGACGGTGTCTGGGACCTTCCGCATCCCGTCAAGATCGTCGGAAAAGCAGATCAGCCGGGTCGGGATGTCGGACAGCATCTCAAAGGCGCGGCGCACCATTGTGGTGCGCGCCACTTCGCCGAAGGTGCCGATATGGGGCAGACCCGACGGGCCGTACCCGGTCTCGAACAGCACATACCCTTTGTCGGGCGGGCCGTTCTTGAACCGCTTCAAAAGGCGCCGCGCCTCCTCAAAAGGCCAAGCCTTAGCAGCCATTGCGGCATCCCGAATTGCGGACATCGGACCGTCTCCCCTGATACGAGGTTCGTGTCGTAGTCGAGAACCGGGCCGCGATCAAGGCGAAGCGCCATGGATGCGGCTGATCGCCATGCGCCCGGGCCGCCGACGGCGTTGCAGCCGCCGTCAACAGCCCTTATGTCCACAGCGTTGAACGGCAGAAAGACGAGCGATGTCAAAGCGCGACCCGATCCCCCCATCCCTCAGCCCGCAGGACGCGCTTGTCGCCGTCATGATCGCGGCCTCGGCTTCGGATGAGACGGTGACAACGCCCGAGCTTTTGTCGATCCAGCGCATTGTCGAAAGCCTGCCCATTTTCGAAGGCTACGACCGGGAGCGTGTGGCGGTCGTCTCCCGCACCGTGTTCGACCTTTTTGAGGTGGAGGACGGGCTCGACGCGCTGTTCGGACTGGTGCGCGAAGCCCTGCCCGAGACGCTTTACGAGACAAGCTATGCGCTGGCCTGCGATGTGGTTGCCGCCGATGGTCGGGCCGCGGCGGAGGAGCTTCGCCTGCTAGAGGAGATCCGCCACGAGCTGACCATCGACCGCCTGCACGCCGCGGCGATTGAACGGGGTGCACGGGCGCGGTTTGCAAAGCTGCCAAAAGCCAAGGCCGCGCTTTAAAAGCAATTGCCGTTCACAGTGGATCGGCTAACGCTGAAGGACCCGGATGCGACGGCCGAGAGCCGCGCCGGAACCGCCCGACGGACCGCTTCGATGGCTGGCGGCCGCGGGTCGCTGATCACGCCCAAACGGGCCGCGCGCGCTTCTCAAACACCCACATATCGGCGCGAGATTTCCGGGGTCAGCTGGGCCGTCAAACCGGACCAGACCGTCTCGCCCCGCTCTAAAATCACAACGCGGTCCGAGACGCTGGTCAGTTCGGCCAGCGATTTGTCGATCAACACAATGGCCAGACCGGTTTCGCGTTTCAGCGCTGCAATGGCGGCCCAAATCTCCCCTCGCAGAAGGGGCGCCAGACCTTCCGTCGCCTCGCCCAGGACCAAAAGCCTTGGGTTGGTCATCAGCGCCCGCCCGATGGCCAGCATCTGTTGCTCCCCCCCCGAAAGGGACGCCGCACGTTGGCCCGCGCGCTCCCCCAACCGGGGGAAAAGGCCCGAGACCCGCGCCAAGGTCCAAGCGCCCGGTCGCGCGGCGGAAAGCA
>CALCPC010000379.1 GCA_937900975.1 uncultured Paracoccaceae bacterium | reverse complement strand
CTTAGCGCGCTTGTCTGTCGAGAACATCACGATAATAGGCGCGGTTCTGGGCGCGGGCTTCCTCCAACCAGCCCTCGACGGACAGAGCGCGGCTTAAATGCTCGGGCCAATCGGTTGGGCCGGCCAGACCCGGCATTCGGGCGAACCGCGCGAACTTGTCGCTGAATGGGACGCAAAGCACGCGCCGCCCCATCAACAGCGCCCAATAGGTCCCGTGGTAAGAGTTTGTGACCACCGTCGCACCACTGGCCAGAAACCGCAGCGCGGCGCGCAGCGTGCCACCCTGGTTTTGCTGCGTCGGAATGCCGTCGGGACACAAAAGCCCCTCCGATTTTCGGGCATGACGGAACAGCACGACCTCTTCGGTCGGCTCTGGCACGGCGTCGAAAAAAGGGTGCATACAGCTTGGGCGCGGCACATGTCGCCACGGACTATCGGGATGCGCTTCGGTCACCGCACGGGCGCTGAGGTCGCCGCGCAGGCCGATGCCCCAGGCAACCAGGCATCCGCCGTTCAGCACGCCACGCTTGGCGTGATACTGGATCATCCGCCACACCAGACCGCCGCCATAGATCACCGTCCCCGCCTCGGTCCACCCGGTGTCGGCGGTCTGAAGCACCGGTTTGCCAAAATCGAAATAACGGTAGGGGCCCGCATGGGTATCGCCGACATTGCGCGTTTCGGAAAAATGCCGAAACGCGGTCAGCGCTGCCGGCGGAACGCCCGGCCGTTCCGTTGGGGGGCGGCTGCGTTTCGCCACCACCGGCGTTATGCCCTGGACTTCGCGGGGACATAGGGCCGCGGGTGCAGTCGGCTGTTCTCCATACGCTCCCCAATCTCGCCCAGTCGCGGCACTTATGCCTGCAGCGTGAAAACCTCTAACCCTTCGGTCCGGTCCTGCATCGCGCGCGCCGCCGCGCGAGAGCCTGCGGCGGTGGTATAGTAGGGGATTTTTTCGTAAAGCGCGATGGCCCGGATCTCGCGGCTGTCCTCGATCGCTTGCGCGCCCTCGGTGGTGTTAAAGATCAGATGGACGCCCTTATCCTTTAGCCGATCCACGATGTCGGGCCGCCCCTCATAGACCTTGTTGATCTCTTCGGCATCCATGCCAAGCGTCCGGATCCAGGCCGCGGTTCCGCGGGTGGCCAGAAGCTGGAACCCAAGACCAGAGACCAGGCGCACGGCCTCCTCCATGATCGGGCCTTTGTCGACATCGCGGATCGAGACAAAGCAGGTGCCGCTGTCCGGCAGATCCGTGCCCGCGCCCATCTGCGCCTTCAAAAACGCGCGGCTAAAGCTGATATCGGCGCCCATCACCTCCCCCGTTGAGCGCATTTCGGGGCCAAGCAGCGTATCGACACCGGGGAAGCGGGCAAAGGGCAGCACGGCCTCCTTCACCGCGAACCGGTCGGCCCGCACCCCGGTCAGCGTAAAGGCGGACAGCGGTTCGCCCGCCATAACGCGCGCCGCGATGGCCGCGACCGGCAGGCCGGTGGCCTTGGCCACAAAGGGCACGGTGCGGGAGGCG
>CALCPC010000378.1 GCA_937900975.1 uncultured Paracoccaceae bacterium | reverse complement strand
CGTTGATCTCGTCATAGACGCCGTTGCCGCGGATCACACCGATGGCATGGCTAAACGCGTTCCGCAGATCTTCCTCGCCCTGGCGGACGCCGACGCCGACACCGACGCCGTGATATTTCGGCATGGTGTAATCGGGCCCGAAAACCGCATATCCCGCGCCCTGATCCGTCTGCAGAAACCCAAAAAGCGTGGCGATACTGTCGGCCATGATCGCATCAACGCGCCCGGCCGCAAGGTCAAGATAAGCCTCGTCCTGCGTGCCGTAGAGCTTCAGCGCGACATTCGGAAACTCCCCTTCCATGAAATCCTGGTGGATCGTCCCGCGCTGCACGCCAACCGTCTTGCGGTCCAAACCCTCGACGGTCATCCCTTCCGGTCCGACAAAGCGCGGCGGCGTGTTGTAGTATTTCGAGGAAAAGTCGATGACTTGCTTACGCTCTTCCGTGATCGACATGGAGGCGATGATCGCGTCGCATTTGCGTTCCAACAGCGCCGGAATGATCCCGTCCCAATCGGTTTTCGCCAAGGCGCATTCCTTGCCCATTTCCGTGCAAAGCGCGTTCGCGACGTCGATATCGAAACCCTCGACTGTCCCTGCTTCGGTGGTGAAGGAGAACGGCGGATATGCCCCTTCCACGCAGATGTTGATGTCGGCCGCCGTCGCCGATGTCGCAACGCAGGCCAAAACAAAGGCTCCAACTGATCTTATCATGATCCAACTCCCTTGGTCTTCAATCACCTTATTGGCGCGCGCAAAGCGGTCAAGCGTGAAGGCGCTTCAGCGTTCTTAACGCGGGTAAAAATGTGCAGGCACGTCGCTTTCCGACGCCGCGCGCGTCAACCAATCCGAGACATACTGCGCGACCGAGCGAAAGCAGATCAGCTCAAAAACATCGGGCTCCGGCATCCAAAACGCGACCGCCACTTGTGCCAGCCGTGTGCGCCGGATCTCGCCCGGCAGGAACACAGCCGGGTCCAAATCCACCGGTGCGCCCTTGGCCAAAACCTCCCGCGCGCCGGGTCCCGCGATTTGAAAACTGGCGCGCGCATCCGACACCTCGACCGCCAACGCGGGCTGCCCTGCAAGCGCCGCGTTCACCGCAGCCGCCAGGCCGGGCGCCGCGGCCGTGGGGGTCAGAAGCAGCAGCTCATCCGGCGCCAGCCAGGCCAATGTGCGGCCCGTGGCAACCGACAGGCGCCGCCGGGCGGGAATAGCGACGCCCGTGGCCTCTGCGACCGCGCCGTCAAACGCCTCAGAACCGACCGCGCCCTTGATCGTCACCATGCCCCGGGGCGCCAGCGCGCAAACCATCGTGTGCCGCATCTCAGACATCCTGTCGTGTTCCTTCGGGATCATAAAACACAGGATCCACCACACGCGCGCGGATGGTCGACACGTCGCTTGCCTGAAATACCAGCGTCTCGCCGGCCCGGCGCGCGCCGCCCCGGAGCAGCCCCATCGCAATCGACCGGCCAAGCGTCGGTGAG
>CALCPC010000377.1 GCA_937900975.1 uncultured Paracoccaceae bacterium | reverse complement strand
TGCGGCCGGGGCTGGGGCCTTGGTAAAACCGTCGGATCTGGGCGTCCAATGCGCCCTGCGCTTGGGGCAGGCGTTCTCTGATGCAGGACTGGACGATGTCATCCGCATCCTTCCAATCGCCGAACATGAGCGCATTGCGCAGCTGGTCACTGCGCCCGAGATCGGGACGGTCAGCTTTACCGGCTCTACCCGCGTTGGCCTGCATCTGGCCGCGATCGCTGGCGGCGCGGGGAAAGCCTTTGTGGGCGAGCTTGGTGGCACAAATCCCTTCGTGCTTCTGGCCGACGCGGATTTGGACCGCGCAATCCCGGATCTGGTGACGCGCAAGATCAAAGCCGCCGGGCAGGCCTGTTCAGCGCAGAATATCGTTTACGCGGATGCTTCCATTTTGGAAGAGGTCAGCGCGCGGGTGAGCGCCGCGTTGAAGACAGTAAGCTATGGGCCGGCGCAAGACGGTGTCCAGATGGGCCCATTGCGCACGCCGGCGGGCGTCAAACGGCTGAGCGAGATCGAGAGCAAGCTCGCCGCCGAAGGTGCCACGCGCCTCGCAGGGGGGGTGTCACCGGTAAAGGCGGGCGCTCCCATCTTGGTGGCGCCCACCGCCTACCGGGTCGCGCAGCCCGGAGAGTTGTCGGACGTCGAACTCTTCGGCCCGATGATGGGCATTTGCGGCTTCGCCGACATAGAGCGCTTGCGCGCCCGCCTCAAAGCCAACCGCCAGCCGTTGGTCCTTTATGTCTATGGCCAGGATCCGAAGCGGGTGGAGCACGTCGTGCAAGGGTTGCGCTATGGCTCCATCGGGGTGAACAGCACTGCAATCCAGGGCGCAGATGTGCCCACTGGCGGGTTCGGACAGGCCGGGATCGGGCGCGAAGGCGGCCGGTGGGGGCTGGCCGAATTCCTAACGACACTCAATCGGCGCGAGGGCTAGACTGATGCGCGAGATCCTCTCCAGCAGGCGGGCACCTGGATCCACCTCGCCTGTGTCGCAGGCAACGCGGGGGGCTGGGTTGATCTTTGTCGGGGGACAAATGCCGCGGGACATGACCAGCGGCGAAATCGTTTCGGGCGCGGCAGCCCAAGCGCGGCTGTCCTTGGCGCATTGCCTGGCAATCTTGGAAGACGCCGGGTCGGGGCCGGAAAAGGTGCTGCGGGCTGACGTTTTTCTGACGGACCTCGCGGCGAAGAACGCGGTGAATGCGGCCTTTCAGGAGGTGTTTGGCGCCGCCCCGCCCGCCCGCAATCTTGTAGAGGTCTCTGATATTGGCGAGGGCGCCATAGTCGAGATCGGGCTCATCGCGCTGGAATGACCGCGCCGCGCCGTTCAAAGCTCACTGGGCGCAACCTCGGCATATGTCGCGACCGCCCGGTCCACATTCTCAAGGATGTGCTGTCGGGTCTCGGCAATTGCTGCCCCGATCTTATCCGTCGCCAGCAGGTCTACAATCCGTTCATGGTAGCTGAGCGAGCGCCGCGACGGCAGGGCATCACCCATCACGCGATACCGCACCGGCAGCGAGACCTCGTTCACATATTCCAGCACCTCCGAGAGAATGCGGTTGTCCGCAAACTGGATGATCTCGCCATGAAAGCGGGCATTCTCTTTGAAATAGCCTTGCAAGTCGTTCGCTTCAAAAAGCGCAGTCATTTTGGCGCAGATCTTGCGCAGCGCGGTCACCAGCGGCGCCAGGTTGCGGCCCTCCAGCCCGGCAATCACCTGTGCCTCAAGCTCGGCGCGCAGGGCATAGATGTGACGGATCTCTTCTGGCGTGTAGTCGCGGACTTTGAAACCCCGGCGCGGTTGATGCTCCACCAGGCCGGTTTGCAGCAAAAGCCGCAAGCTTTCGCGAATGGGCCCCCGGGACGAGCCGTGCTGCTCGCGGATCTCCTCTTCGCGCAGGGCCTTGCCCGGTTGCAGCTCTCCTTCGATGATCTTGCGCCGAAGGATGCGAAAGATGTGGGTTGAGATCGTGGCAGGAAGATCCGCTTCGAGCATTGTGATGTTATGTGTCCTGTTAGGGTGGCGCCAGTCTAACCGCAGAGCCCCTTGGACCGGAACACCCTGATGACCTCGGCAAGCGCAAAATCAATCACCCTAAAGGCGGTCACAAAGCGGTTTGGACCCGTGAACGCGGTGAACGCGGGCGACTTGCATGTCAGGCCGGGCGAGTTCCTGACGCTTCTGGGGCCGTCCGGCTGTGGCAAGACCACGCTCTTGCGGATGTTGGCCGGTCTTGAATCCGTCAGTTCCGGCAAGGTCTTCTACGGCGAGGATGAGATCACCACCCTGCCGCCGCAGCGCCGCGATCTTGCGATCATGTTCCAGGACTACGCTCTCTTTCCCCATATGAGCCTGCGGGACAATGTGGCCTATGGCCTGAAGATGGCAGGGCGGTCCCTGGCAGAGCGGCATCGAGAGGCGGATCAGTGGCTCGAACGGTTTGAGCTGTCCACGATGGCGGATCGCCGGCCGGATGCCCTTTCCGGGGGGCAGCGGCAAAGGGTGGCGCTGGCGCGCGCATTGATCACCAACCCAGGCGTTTTGCTGTTGGACGAGCCGCTTTCAGCGCTGGATGCCAATCTTCGCGTGCATCTGCGCGCAGAGTTGCGCCGCATCCACAAAGAAGAGGGCCGGACCTTCATTTGTGTCACCCATGACCAGGAAGAGGCGATGGTGCTGAGCGATCGCATCGCCGTCTTGCGGGATGGCCAGCTTGAGCAGCTTGGCTCCCCCGACATGCTCTATGATGCGCCTGCCAACGCCTTCGTTGCGAGCTTTTTCGGGCGCTGCGCCCTCTGGCCCGCGCGGGTCATCGGTGGGCGCGCTGTGTTGGAGGCGGGAAAATCCGTTGCCTTGCTTGGCGATTGGCCCGAGGGCGCGCAGGTCGCGCTGGTGATCCGCCCCGAGGCGATTGAGATCGATGACGCGGGCGTGTTCTCGGCCTTGGTGCAGGATGTGCAGACGCGCGGCGCGATG
The DNA here is from genome assembly GCA_937900975.1 of uncultured Paracoccaceae bacterium. Classification (GTDB taxonomy): domain Bacteria; phylum Pseudomonadota; class Alphaproteobacteria; order Rhodobacterales; family Rhodobacteraceae; genus Algicella. Next base: position 7,161 of record CALCPC010000377.1, on the reverse strand, counting down.
GCCGATATTGCTTTGACCAATGGCACATATAGCTGCATCGCCGAGGTGCAGCGCCGGGATGTCATTCCGGCCGCTGGCGCATCGGTTGGTTTCAACGTCGCCGGCCCTGTGCCCGCAGTTCCGGCTGTGTGACCGATGGACCCTGTTGAGGCCACGCGACACTGGGAATCCACCGCCACGAATACATTTCGCCTGTCCCAAAACCCGCCTCTCTTCGTGCGGGGCGATGGACCCTTTCTCTATACAGCAGAAGGCACGCAGTACCTCGATCTGGTGGGTGGGTCGTCCACCTCTTTGCTGGGGCATGGTCATCCAGCGCACGAGGCCGCTATTTCCGAAGTCCTGGCCAGCGGCATTCTGCATACCGGGACGCGACTGCCGTCGCCGAACCGTGCCGCGCTTTATGAAACCTTAGGCGCTGTTCTGCCACCACATTTGACGCGCCTGCATCTCGCCAATTCCGGGGCGGAGGCCGTTGAAACCGCACTGAAAGCCGCGATCAACCACACGGGGCGGCGGCGCGTCATTGCCTTTGAGGGCGGCTATCACGGGCGCACGCTTGGCGCTTTGGCGGTGACGCATGGGCACGCTTTGCGCGCGCCGTTTGAGCCTTGGTCGGATCCCTGGGTCGCGTTTGCCCCTTATGCGGTTTCCGAGAGTAAGATCGATGCAGCGCTGTCCGCCTTGGAGGCCGCGCTGCGAACCGTTCCAACGGCTGCTGTGATCATTGAGGCGGTCCAAGGGGTTTCCGGCGTCTTGGGCCCGGTTCCTAGGTTTTTGCGCGGCGTGCAAGACCTTGCGCGCTCCTATAGCGCGCTGCTGATCGCCGATGAAATCTGGTCCGGTTTTGGGCGGGCGGGGCGCTGGTTCTCATTTCAACACGCGGATCTCGCCCCGGACCTGGTGACAATGGGCAAGGGGCTGTCGGCGAGCTTGCCCTTGTCTGCCGTCGCCGGGCGCGAGGCAATCCTTTCGGGCTGGAAACCGGGCAGCCACACCAGCACGTTTCAGGGCAACCCGCTGGCAGCAGCGGCAGCCACGGCGACACTGCGCACTTTGACACAGGAAAACCTCATTGATCGCGCGCGCGACGTGATTGCGCCTGCGATGGCCAACGCCCTTCAAGGGCTCGATGCGCGCGTGGTCGGCGCGCAAGCCGCGATCGAGATGGGGACGCGCGACGGGGCAGAGGCGCTGCAACGCCGGGCCTTGGATGCAAAGATGCTGGTCTATGGCGGCGGGACAGCGGGGCAATGCGCCATGCTTTTGCCGCCCCTGAACATCGATGTCGACGTTCTGGTCACGGCAATTGGCCGGCTGCGTGGGCTTATGTAAGGGCGTCGGCCAGGATTTCGGCCGCGCGCTGGATCTGATGCTTTTCCACGATCAGCGGGGGCACAAGGCCGACGCCGTTTCCATCCTCGCCACATTCCCATGTCAACAGCCCTGCGTCGAGTGCGCGACGCCGAACCTGCTGGGTTCCCTCGGCATCTGCGAGCGCAAGAACCCAGAACGCGCCAATCCCGCGCAAAGCGGCGACTTTGGGATGTGACGCCAAGGGACCAAATGCCTGAGAGCACCAGGTTCCAATCTCCACAGCGCGCCGGGGGAGGTCGCCCCGGATCAGAACCTGAAGGAAGGCCAGGGCCGCGGCGGCCGACTACGGATGCTGTTGAAAGGTCGAGGTCAGCGTCCCCTGCGGCCAGGTGCCGAGCAAGGCCTCGCGTCCGGCGACCAGCCCCGCTGGCTGTCCCCCGCCGAAGGATTTGGCTAGGATCACAAGGTCCGGCTCCAGATCGTAGTGTTGAAAGCCAAACAGACGCCCGGTCCGCCCGAAGCCCGTGAACACCTCGTCCACGATCAGCGGAACGCCGTGGGCCTTTGCGGCCTTGGCAAGCGCGGCGATCCCGGCCGCATCAGCCAACCGCAAACCAGCGGTGGCCTGAATGGGCTCGATTACGATGCCTGCCAGATCCTCAGACACGCGCCTTGCAGCGTCCTGTCCCGCCTTTGGGGTATCCGGGAACGGTAGGATCTCTGCGTGTGGTGCGAAGGGGGCGAGGCTTTCGTTTTTCCCCCGCGCGCCCGAGACCGACAGGGCCCCGAATGTGCGCCCGTGATAGCCGCCCTCAAAGGCCAAGAAGCGCTTGCATCCGGTGGCGTGCATCGCGGCCTTGAGCGCGACCTCTGTGGCTTCGCTGCCGCCCACGGCTGGGTGGAGGCGCACGAGATGTCTTGGCAACATGTCCGCCAGCGCGGTGTAGAGCTTGGCCTGCACGGGTGCATGGAAATGCGGACCGAGATGCGTGACGCCGCTGTCGATCTGCCCGCGCAATGCACGCGTGATCTCGGCATGGCCATGGCCCAATGCCGTCGTGCCGGACCCGCAAGCGAAGTCGAGGTAAGGCCGACCGCGCTCGTCGATAAGATACGCTCCGGCCCCCGAGACGAAGACGGGCGGCTCGGGGGACACCGCGAAGCTTTTGGTCCCGGTGGATTGCTGTGCGGCGATGTGTTTCGCGGCGCGTGTTGGAGCAGGTCGAAACAGGCGCCCGAGGCCCGGCCGCGCAGGCCCGACCCCCAGGGCCAGCGCCGCTGCCCAGACCAAAGCCCCGGGCGCGGTGACAACCGGCACGCCCGTTTCGGCCTCAAAGCCCTCGATTGCGGCGGCGAAACACATGCCGCCCCCCGCCACCAGCACTGCGTCCGGTCTTTCGGGTGCGGCTTGCACCAGGGTTTTAAGCGTTGCGCGCCAGCTTTGAGCAGGGCGGGTGCCGATGTCTTCCTCGTGTTCTGCTCCGGCGATACTTTGCGCGCAAATCGTAAGGTTGGCCGCTTCCAATGAGGCGACAAGAGCCGTGCTTACATCCGGGGTGTAGGGCGAAAACAGCGCAATCTTGCGTGCTTTCAACGTGGCGAGGGCCTGTTGCGTTGCCTGCGCGATAGTGATGCAAGGGACATTCAGCGTGGCCGTTACAGCGTCGGCCATCGCACGCGCCCCCCGGTTGCCGGCCATAAAGGCGGCGGCGTGATCCCCGCAGACAACGATGTTTGGAGAGACCGCCCGCACCCCCTCGGCCGCGCGCGCCAGAACCGCCGGATCCGCATAGGCCTTTAGCGTCTCAACCGTGAGCTCCTCGGGCTCTGTCCCCGCATCATAGCGCGCCGTGTGCCAAGTCACGCCCTCGGGCAGATAGGCCAGGAACTCCGCATCGTTGAGCCCATCGGCGGGCCAGAGGAACCCGATCTTCATGCCAGCCGCGCCTCCAGCCAACGCGAGACGGCCATCAGAACACCAATGATCAGAAGGTACAGCGCGGTGAGCTGGATCAGCACTTCGATCACCACGAAATGAACAAAAATCAGGTCATTGGCCACTTTGGTCAGCTCATTGACCGAGATCACCGACAAGAGCGACGAGGCCTTCACCACATTCGCCAATTCGTTGGTCAGCGGGGGGAGGCTGCGGCGGGTGGCCTGCGGCAGCAGCACCAGGAAGAAGCCCTGTAAGGGAGAGAGGCCAAGCGCGCGCGACGCGTCGGACTGGCCCTCGGGTATGCTCTCGATTGCGCCGCGGAAGATCTCCACGGTGTAGCCCGCGCCGACCATCGACAGCGCCACAACACCGGTCCAGAACTCGCTGAGCAGCAGACCGAATTGTGGCAGCAAGAAATAGACGATGGAGATATGCACCAGCGGCGGGGCCCCCCGCGTGAACTCCACAAAGACCACAACCGCATAGCGCGCCCAACGCCCCCCGAGCATGCGCGCGGCGGTCAAAAGCGCGCCAACCAGGATCGACAAGACGACGGCCAGCAGGCTGATCCGCGCCGTCATCCAAAGCGCAGCGGCCATCTTTGGCGCGATCTCGGCCATGAAAGCCAGGTCCAGCATCAGCGATTGGCCAGCCCGACGGAGGTTTTCAGCCCCGCCCGGCGTTCCAGCCAGACCGCAAGCTGCGTCAGCACCACCACGAAGGCCACGTAAAGCACCGCCTGCGCGGCCAGCATTTCCAGGAACTTGTAGCTTTGCGAAATCACTGCATTGGCCGCTTTGTGCAGCTCAAACACCGCGATGACCGACAGAACCGAGGAGGCCTTCACCAGGTTGGACGCCTCATTGGCCAGCGCGGGAAGCATCCGGGGCCAAGCCTGGGGCAGCAGAACCTTGCGCAAGACGAGGTCGTCGGTCAGACCAAGCGCCCGCGCGCCCTCCCGTTGACCCGTTTCCAAAGACTGCAGAGCGGCACGCGCGATCTCGATCTGGTACCCGGCGCTGTTGAACACAAGCGCCACGATCCCCGTCCAGAACGGGCTCAGCGTCAACCCTATCATCGGCAGCAGGAAATAGGCCGCATAGACCTGCACCAGGATGGGTGTGCCGCGCACCACGAAGACGTAGCCATCAATAAGCCATGTCGTCGGGCGGCTACTTGTTTCGCTTCGCAGAACCCCAAGCGGCAGACCAATCAAAGCGGCGAGCCCGAGCCCCAGAAGGCTCAGCTGCACTGTCAGCCAAAGCCCCGGCAAAAGCCGGGGCAAGGCCTCAATCAGAAAGGCGACGTCCAAGTTTTGCCTTTCGGCAGGTTTACTGCATTCAGCCTACCAAGTGGGAGCCTCGTTGGGGAGAATATCGACAAAGCTCTGCCCGAACCATTTCGCCTGCAGCGCGCCCAGGGTCCCGTCCTCTTTCATCGCGGCGATGATGGCGTTGATCTCACTGCGGAAGGCTTCGTCCTCCTTGCGGAAGGCCATCGCCGTGAACTCCTGCGACCACTTGGAGGAGGTGAACGGGATCACGGTCACGCCTTCAACCTCCTGCGCCAGCGCCAAAAGGCTCACCAAGGTGGAGGCATAGGCCTCAATCCGACCTGCCTTCATCGCCGCCACGGCGACGGTGTCATCGTCATAGGTCTTGATGTCGCCGCTATAGCTTATGCCATGCTCTTCCGCGGCCAACTCCAACTGGTTGATCTGCGGCGTACCGGCACCGGCAGCAACGCTTTTGCCGTCCATGTCCGCGGGCGAGGCGATGCCAGAGCCGGTGGTGACAAGCAAACCCGAACTGGCGTCCATATAGGGGTAGGAGAAGTTGACCCGCTTGTAGCGCTCCTCCGTCGCGGTCATGCCGCCCAGGATCAAATCAAAATCGCCATTGTTCAGCGACTGGATCACCGTGGACCAGTTGGTGTCGACCGGGGCCGGGACGACACCACCAAGGCGCTTGCCGATCTCGGTGGCAACGTCGATGTCATAGCCGATGATCTCATTGTTTTCGTCGCGGAATTCGAACGGCTTGTACTGGGCCTCAAGCCCAAAGATGATTTCGCCTCGCTCTTTGACGGTGGCGAGTGTGTCGGCCAGCGCAGGGGCAGCGGCGAGAGCCGCGGGGATAAGGAAAGCAAACAAACGCATGGTTCAGGTCTCCGTGTTGGCAGATAGGATGAGCCCGGCGATGTCGGGCCGTGGTTGGCCGAGGTCTGTGTCCCCGGAAAAAGCGGTCTCAAGGGTGTGGGCGACGTCCAACAGCCAGCCGTCGCGCAGATGCGGGCCGACAAGCTGCAGGCCGAAGGGCAGGCCCAGGGCGCGTCCGCAAGGGATCACGACCGCAGGGCACTGGGTAAGCGTGATGCCCCAGGCGATGGCCTCCCAGATCAGGTAGCCCTCCAGTGCATCGCCGTCGATCTGGCTGGGATAGACATCATCATGCGGGAAGGGCGGCACGGAAGCCGCCGGCGTGATCAGCAGATCGTAGGTGTCGAAAAAGTCGATGGCACCGCGATAGACGGTGGTGTGCGCCTTCATCGCGGCACCGATCTGCTCAGCCCCGAGGCCTCGTGCGCGGCTCAATTCGTCCAGCACGACGGGGCCAAGCCGCTCCCCAAACTCGGCTTCCATCGGCCCGAAATCGGCGACAAAGCCGACACCGCGCAGGGTCATGAAGGTGCGTTCGGCATCCCCCAGATCCGGCGTGGCGTGGGTCACCGAAGCAAAGAGCCTCTCGAACTGGCCCAGCTTTTCAAGGAACGCGTCCCGATAGGCGCGGCACATCGGAGCAAAGCCAATGTCCTCGGAGACCGCCACCCGCAGACCGTTCAAAGGCACGGTTTGCGGCGGCTGAAGCAAAGCCGCATCCGGTCGCGCTGTCAGCGGATCCCCCCGGTCAGCCCGGGACATCGCCGCCAGCAGCCGCTTGCAATCGGCGGCGGTGCGGGCCATGGGGCCTTCCACGTCAAAGCTGCTCCAGGCCATGGACCGTCGCCGCGTCCCCACCACGCCATTCGATGGGCGGATGCCGGCAATCCCGCAAAACGCTGCGGGCGTGCGCAGCGAACCGGCGAAGTCGGACCCCGAGGCATAGGTGGCCATGCCGGTGGCCACCGCCACCGCGCAGCCTCCTGTAGAAGCACCCGCGCAGAGGCCCGGGTCGAACGGGTTGCCGCTCGCGCCGAACAAAGGGCTGGTGGTCGTCGCGCCAAAGCCATGTTCGGGCACATTCGTCTTACCCAAAGCGATCCCGCCCGATGCCCGAACCGCCGCCGTGACATCATCGTCCTCCGCAGGTTTGTTGTCCGCGAACAGTGGCGAGCCGTAAGTGGTCGGCAGTCCGGCCACATCGTTTAGGTCCTTGATCGCGACGGGCAGGCCCCAGAGAACGGCTGCACCCGTTGGTTCTTCCATGTCTCGGGCTTCGCCCAACGCCTCGTCGAAACGGGTCGCCACCCATGCCGTCAGATGCGGATTGAGCGCCTCGCTGCGCTTGATACTGGCCACAATCAGCTCACGCGCACCGAGTTGGCCAGTTGATCGCAACCTGCGCTGTTCCTCACCACAAAGATCGACCACGTCCGTCATGCAGAAAACGCTGAGTGCCACGCATGTCAACTGTCAACAAAATACGCGTGATGTTACGCAGAGCACCGGCTGGCTCGCCCAAAATATGACCACCTGCACACGACAAGAGCTGATCTAAGGAGTCATTCGGGACTTCATTATAAGGCTGCGGCCGTTGTTGAGTGGGCGGGCAGGTAATTTGAGATATCGAGTGTCTGCAGTCTTCGATCCCGCTTCAAAAGTTCATGAAACATGGCAGTCGGTTGCGAGGCGTCTGTTCATGATCTCGATGCTTGAGATGTAGCCCCAGGCTGCTGAGCTTTCGATG
>CALCPC010000376.1 GCA_937900975.1 uncultured Paracoccaceae bacterium | reverse complement strand
AATTGCGGGAGCGGCAGGAAAGCGTGATGGCCATCCGTGCGCAGCCGGTGAAATCGGGCTTTAGCCGGATGCCGCGGGTGGTGCGCGACCTTGCCGACAAGCTTGGCAAAGAGGCGCGGCTGGAACTTGCCGGCGAACATACCGAGGTCGACGCCACAGTGATCGAGGAGCTTTCCGAACCCCTGACGCACATGCTGCGCAACTCCATGGATCATGGGCTGGAGGCGACGACCGAAGATCGGATCGCCGCCGGCAAACCGCGCACGGGCTACATCAAACTGTCGGCCGAACACCGCGGAGAGCGCGTCATCATCACCATCGAGGATGACGGCCGCGGCGTGAACCGAGAGAAAGTCTACCGCAAGGCCGTCGAAGCCGGGCTGATCTCATCCGAAGACAGCCTAAGCCCCGAAGAAATCGACATGCTGATCTTTCACCCAGGGTTCTCAACGGCTGACCAGGTCTCTTCGGTCTCGGGCCGCGGGGTTGGAATGGATGTGGTCAAGAAAAAGATCGTGTCCCTCGGCGGGCGATGCGCCTTGGAATCGACCCCCGGCAAGGGCACGAAGTTCGAAATCACCCTGCCGCTGACACTGGCCGTCATGGATGGCATGACCATCGTCGTGGGCGAGCAGAAATTCATCCTGCCGCTTTCCAGCGTCGTGGAAGCCCTGCATGTCAACGCCGACGCGCGAAAGCACCTTCCCAACGGCGACGTGTTGCTGGAGCGACGGGGCGAGTTTTTGCGCCTGATCGACCTGCGCCGGGTCCTTGGACAGCCGATCACGGAGCATGAGGTCGATATGGCCATCGTCGTCGATACCGAAACCGACGGGCTGGTCGCGCTGATCGTCGATGAATTGATCGGCCAACGCCAGATCGTTCTGAAAAGCCTTGAGGCCAATTTTCGCCGGGTGGAGGGCATCTCTGGCGCCACGATCCTCGGCGATGGCCAAGTCGCCCTCATCCTCGACGTTCCATCCCTGCTTAGCATGGGCGGCGGGGGATCTTATTCGGAGAAGATGCATTGACCGAGTTTGCCGAACTCCTCGACACCCCAGACAAGCAGGGCACGCAATCGGGCGCGGCCTTGCGCCAATACGTCACCTTCCTGGTCGACGACCGGTCCTATGGCGTGGACATCAACCTGGTGCGGGAAATAAAGCAGTGGACGCCGACCACGACGCTGCCCAACCAACCCCACTACACCCGCGGCGTGCTGAACCTGCGCGGAACGATTGTGCCGGTCCACGATCTGCGCGCGGTTCGGTGGCATGCTGACGGAGGCGACGGAGGTTCATGTCGTCGTCATCGTCTGGATCGGGACCAAAACCGTGGGCATTCTTGTCGACGCGGTCTCTGACATCATCAGCGTGCCCACCGATGAAATCCGACCGGTGCCCACGGGTCAGTCGCTTGGCGACATGTCGGCGCTGAACGGTCTTGTAAACACCGAAAACGGGATGGTCGCGCTTCTCGACCTCAATACGCTGTTCCCGGTCGAAGAAGAAAGCTTCTGATGCGCCGGGCTGGGAGATCGGGGACATGAGCCTGACTGCGGTCTCGGCCGCCGCCCCGCCGGGTGAGGCAGCGCAACTGTCCGAGCGCGATTTTGAGCGTGTCCGGGCGATGATCTACGATCTTGCCGGGATCGTGATCGAGGCGCAAAAACGCCAAATGGTGCACGCCCGACTTTCGCGCCGGCTACGAGAGCATGAGGCGGAGTGTTTCAGCACCTATCTCGACGCGGTTGAGAAAGGCCATGACAAGGCCGAAGTCCAGAACTTCATCAACGCCATCACCACCAATCTCACCTCCTTTTTTCGCGAAAAGCATCATTTTGAGCACTTTCAGCGCACTGTGCTGCCGGGGCCGCGCGCCAGCGACACGCGTTTGCGCGTGTGGTCGGCCGGCTGCTCAACGGGGGAGGAACCCTATTCGATCGCGCTGACCGCACTCACCGCGAACCAGGCCCTCCCCGATGATTTCAAGATCCTAGCCACCGACCTCGACACCGGTGTTTTGGAAAAGGCGAAAGCCGCACTTTACGCTGAGGACAAGGCGGGCGACGCATTAAGAAGTTTTGGCCGCTTGGTCGAAAGCGCGCCCGAGGGCGCCCTTCAAATCGGGGCCGCCGCGCGCGGGCTGATTTCCTTCCGCCAACTCAACCTGATGGGAACCTGGCCCATGTCGGGCCTTTTCGATGCGATATTTTGTCGAAATGTACTGATTTACTTCAACGCCGAGACCAAAGCGGCGCTGGTCAACCGTTTCGCGGCGCAGTTGCACCCCGGCGGATTTCTGTACCTAGGCCATTCTGAATCGATTTTGGGAGAGCATCCCCTGCTCGTCAACGAAGGCCAAACCACCTATAGGAGGCGGCAGGCATGAACGCCGAGGCGGCGCCGAACCCCGTTTATTACGACGCTAAAGTTGGCTCCAAGGTCTACCCGGTCCTGCCCGGCTACCACAAAGTCATGCACACACCGGATGTCGCGATCACGACTCTGCTTGGCTCCTGCGTTGCGGCCTGCGTCCGCGATCGGCGCTCGGGCGTTGGTGGGCTCAACCATTTTCTCTTGCCGCGCGACCGAAGTGAAGGGGGCGGGTTTTCGGCCCGCTACGGGGTCAACGCGATGGAAGTTCTGGTCAACGACATCCTACGCACCGGCGCCCGCAAAGAAGACCTGGAGGCGAAGGTGTTTGGCGCCGCAAACGTTCTTGCCAATGCAGAACTCAACAACGTCGGGGCGCAAAACTCCGAGATTGTGATCAAGTACCTGCGGGACGAGGGCATTCGCCTTCTTGCCGCCGATTTGGGGGGTGATCGGGCCCGACGGGTATTTTTCTTTCCCTCAACTGGCAGTGTAAAGGTTTTAAACATGTCCAACAGTGACACTGCACGCGCCTCCCAACAGGAAGTCTCACTCGAACAGCAGCTGCGCAAAGAAAAGAAAGCGCAGGTCAGTATCGTGGAGTTGTTCTGATGAACCCTCGCCCAGACAGTGAGAAAATCAGGGTCGTCGTCGTGGATGACAGCCCCCTGATGCTCAAAATGATTTCCGGTGCCCTTGAGCAAGAGCGCGACATCGTCGTCGTGGCGCAAGCCAAAGAACCGCATGAAGCCCGGACCCTGATCAAGCAGCACGACCCCGATGTCGTCACGCTCGACGTCGAAATGCCGGGGATGAGCGGGATCGAGTTCCTGGAAAAAATCATGGCGCTGCGCCCGATGCCGGTGGTGATGGTCTCAACCTTGACGGCCGCCGGGACCGAGGTGACGCTGAACGCCCTTCAAATCGGCGCTGTGGATGCGGTTGCCAAACCCTCGGGCCGCGACGGACTTGCCCGGTTTGGGGTTGAACTGCGTCAAAAGGTGCGCACGGCCAGCAACGCGCGCGTCGGACGGCGCCAGCCCGCCGCGGCAAAGCCCATGGCCCCGCCGCGGGCGGTGCCGCAGGGGGGCAGTGCCATCGAATTGAACGCCAGCGGCTCCTCCACCGGCGGGGGCACGGCGCTGAACGCGGTGATCGCGGGGTTGCCGACCCTGGCGCCGCCAATCGTGATTACCCAACACATGCCCGCGCGCTTCACCGCGCGGTTTGCCGATCGTCTGAACGGGCAGTTTCCGTTCGATGTGGCCGAGGCCCAACACAATGCGCCGCTGAAACCCGGACAGATCCGCGTGGCGCCCGGCGACCGCCACATGACGGTCGCCCGGGAAGGCGGGCGGCTGGTCACCCGGCTTGACGACGTATCGGGCCCGATCTCTGGCCATATCCCGTCCGTCGACGTGCTGTTTAACAGCGTCTGCTCAACGGTCGGTCGACAAGCCATTGGCGTGATCTTGACCGGCATGGGCCGCGACGGCGCCGCCGGCCTGCGCGGCATGCGAAACGCAGGCTCGGTCACGCTTGGCCAGAATGAAGAATCCTGCGTCGTCTACGGCATGCCCAAGGCCGCGATGATGCTGGGCGCCGTGGCGGAGGAGTTGGACATCTCGCAGATTCCAGTCCGAATTTCGCAGTTTCTTAACAGCCCCGCAGCTAGAAAGCGCGCATAATCTCGAAGGAGGCCATCTGATGCCTGAGGCAAAGTCCCTGAAGATTCTTGTGGTCGACGACCAGCAGAGCATGCGCGGATTGGCCCGCCAATGCCTGAAAAAGCTGGGCGTGCTGGATGTCGCTTTGGCGGCCAGCGGCGATCAAGCGCTGGAAGTCATGGGGCAAAAAAAATTCGATGCCGTTATTTCAGACCTGAACATGCCTGGTCTTTCGGGTGTTGAACTGGCGCAAAAGATCAAGGGCCACCCGGCGTTAAAGGAAACACCGGTGTTTCTTGCCACATCGGACGCCTACCGTGACAAGGCGGACGACGAAACGGTCGATCATTTTGTCGCCAAACCGTTCAGCGTCTCGGACATGCGGGATGCGATTGAGACCCATCTCGGCGCGCTGACCTAGGGCATATCTTGTTCGGCCCCAAGCCATGAAGACAAACCAAGCGGGGCCAGGTCCACCGCTTGAAGGCACAGCACAAGTGTGGTCCTGTCGCGCATCCCCAAATCTGCGCGAAAGGGCCCCGCCATGCTGGACCAGACCAATCTTTCCGACCTTCTCGACGACCCGACATTGCTGTGCACCCAGGCCCTGATCGCAGGGGCTTGGACCGATGCCGACAGCGGCGAGACGTTTCCAGTTCTGAACCCCGCGCGCGGCGATGTTGTGGCCGAGGTCCCTGACATGGGGCGAGCAGAGACCGCGCGCGCGATCGACGCTGCGTATGCTGCGCAAAAGGCATGGGCTGCGCGCACCGCCAAAGACCGTGCCGCCATCCTGCGCGCCTGGCACGACCTTATGATCGCGAACGCCGACGATCTGGCAAAGATCCTGACCGCCGAGATGGGCAAACCCCTGCCCGAGGCACGTGGTGAGATCCTGTATGGCGCGAGTTTTGTCGAATGGTTCGCCGAGGAGGGCAAGCGCGCTTACGGCGAGACGATCCCAGGCCATCAGCCCGACAAACGGCTTTTCGCGATCCGCCAGCCCATCGGCGTGGCCGCCTCGATCACACCGTGGAATTTTCCCAACGCAATGATCGCGCGCAAGGTGGCGCCGGCACTGGCTGTCGGATGCGCGTTCGTCGCCAAACCGGCAGAGGACACACCCCTTTCGGCGCTGGCCATGGCACTCCTCGCGGAGCGGGCCGGCCTTCCCAAGGGTCTGCTTTCGGTGGTGACGTCGCGGGGCTCTAGCGACATCGGCAAAGAGTTTTGTGAGAACCCGAAGGTGCGCAAGCTGACCTTTACCGGATCGACCGAGGTCGGCCGCATCCTGCTGCGCCAAGGGGCAGATCAGGTCATGAAAATGTCCATGGAACTCGGCGGCAACGCACCCTTTATCGTCTTCGACGATGCCGATCTCGATGCCGCGGTCGAGGGCGCGATGATCTCAAAATACCGCAACAACGGTCAAACCTGCGTCTGCGCGAACCGGATTTACGTCCAAGCCGGGGTCTACGATGCCTTCGTCGAAAAGCTGGCGGCCGCCGCTGGCGAGCTGAAGCTTGGCGACGGGTTTGAAGCGGGCGTGACCACCGGCCCCCTGATCAACGCCGATGCTGTCGAAAAGGTGGAGGATAACATCGAAGACGCGCTGGGCAAAGGCGCCACTTTGGTCTCGGGCGGCCAGAAATCTGAGCTTGGCGGCACGTTTTTTGAGCCCACCGTGCTGGCCAATGTCACACGGGACATGAAGGTGACGCATGACGAAACCTTCGGCCCCGTCGCGCCCTTGTTCAAGTTTGAGGACGAGGCAGATGTGATCGAACAAGCCAACGACACGATCTTTGGCCTCGCATCCTATTTCTACGCCAAAGACCTGTCCCGGGTGTGGCGTGTCGCGGAAGCGCTGGATTACGGGATGGTTGGTGTCAACACCGGCCTAATTTCGACCGAGGTCGCCCCTTTCGGCGGCGTCAAGCAATCTGGGCTTGGCCGCGAAGGCTCTCGCCACGGGATCGAAGATTATCTTGAGGTTAAATACATCTGCCTTTCGGTCTGAGTGCCCGACGAGACAAAAAAAGGGCCGCGATAAACGCGGCCCAAGTCTAGGGAGGAAATGCCCGTAAAGGGCCGACCCCGAAGGGTCCTGTATTTGATACCAAGGCAAAGGTCAGCCTTCCAGACCTGGTTGGTCACAAGGGGTGTGCGCTGGTGGAACAACAGTGGGCTCCAACACAAGGGGCCATTGGTGAGGTGTATTGGCGGGCGGAAAACCGAAAAAGCGCAAGGGCTGCCCAGCGCCGCTTGGGCGCGGCAGATCGAATGTCGCTGCCCGTCGCGCAGACATCCGAAAAAACTGCGCGTGGCGCTTGGGGACGGTAGAGAAGCCCAAACCGAAAGGCATAAGCACCGCCAAACACGTCTGATCCCAACTGGCGCGGCGGCGCAGACGCGCGCTACGCCGTGTCGCGCAGCGCCGTCTCCTCTAGCTGTCGACCCTGGCCGAACTCAGCATGCAGAAAATCGAGAAACACCCGGATCTTGGGGGCCAGATTGCGCCGTTCGCGGAAGAGCGCCATAAGGTCGGAACGGCCAAGCTTGTAATCCGGCAAAAGCCGCACCAAACGCCCGGCGCGCAGATCTTCGTCGATCAAATAGGTCGACAGCCGGGCAATCCCAAGCCCCGCACAGACAGCGTGATAAATCGCGTCCGCGCTGTCGGTCTCAAAATCGCCACTGACCGGGATCCGCATGCGCCCCGTTGGGCCGTCCAGCCGCCAGGCATTCCGATCCCGCCCGACGGCGTTCAGAAGACAGGCGTGCTGGCGCAAATCGTCGGGCACCTCTGGCGCGCCGAACGCCGCGACATAAGATGGCGCCGCGCAGATCACCCGATCGCTGCCCCCAATTTTGCGTGCAATAACAGAGGGATCGTCAATCTGATCCGCGAAACGGATGCCGATATCAACGCGATCATGGGCGAAATCGATGGGCCGATCCGACAAATCCAAGGACAGTTTGACGTCCGGGGTGTCCGCCAAAAACCGCGGCAGCATCGGGATCAGTTTCGTTTTGCCAAAGGCCACGGTCGCCGAAACCCGCAACAGTCCGGTCGGTCGCCCGCTCATCGACGCGAACAGCGCTTCGGTCTCGGACAGGCTGCGCACAAGCTCTAAACACCGCTCATGAAACACGCGGCCCTCTTCGGTCAGGGTGATACCGCTTTGGGTTCGGGTCAGAAGGCGCAGCCCCAGCCGATCCTCCAACAACGACATTTGTTTGCTAACGGAGGACGGTGCGTGCCCAATCTCACGCGCAGCGGCGGAAAAGCTGCCACCTTCGACCACCTTGGTGAACAAGATCATTTGTGACGGAAGTTCCATAGCCTTCCTTTACGTCAGAGACTGCGCAAGAAAATAATGCACTGCAACATGTTTTGCTGCACAGCAATATAGACGAGACACTCTGCGCTGTCACGCTTTCTGACCATTAAGAGCCAAGTTCCGCCCAATCGTCCGGTGCGATGCCCTTAAACGCATCAGCCAAAAAATCGATAAAGACGCGCAGCTTCGGCTGCACAAACCGCCCCTCAGGATACACTGCATAGATCCCCAACGGCTCATGAAGCGCGTTCGGCAGCACCTCAACCAACCGCCCCTCATGCAGCGCTTTGCCAAGAATAAAGGTGGGGACCAAGGCGATACCGATGCCAGCTTCCGCCGCTTTGCTCAGCGATTCCCCATTGTTAGCGGTCAGTTTGCCGCCGACGCGCACGTGACGCTCTTCCCCCGATGGTCCGCGAAGCCGCCAAATATTGCCGGTCGACATATTGGAATAATGCAAAAGGCAATGATCCGAGAGGTCTTCGATCCGCTCGGGCGTGCCCCGCTCCGCCAAATAGCTGGGCGCTGCGACCAGAAGGCCGCGCGCTTCGGCCAGTTTGCGGGCACGCAGGCTGGAATCCTCCAAGCGCCCGATCCGAATGGCCAGGTCGAACCCCTCAGAGACCAGCTCCACAAACCGGTCTTCCAGAACCATGTTGAGCGAAATCTCAGGGTAGGCTTTGAGAAAGGCGCCGCCCCGCCCCGCGATCTGACTGATGCCAAAACTAACCGGCACAGAGATGCGCAGCGCCCCCCGCGGCGCATCCTGCATCGCCGAGACCATCTCATCGGCCTCTTGCGCCGTGGTCAGCACCGCGGTCGCGCGGTCGTAATAGGCAAGGCCGATCTCGGTTTGGCTGACCCGGCGGGTCGTCCGATTGAGCAGCCGCGCCCCAAGCCGGGCTTCAAGCGCCGAAACGTGTTTGGACACCGCCGATTTCGACAAGCTCAGCTTTTTTGCCGCCTCGGTGAACCCGGCCTGGTCCACCACCGCGACAAATGCCTCCATTTCGGTCAGCCGATCCATCGCCGCCCCGCCTTAGCGGCAATACCGAAGCTGATCCTCATACCGACTTGCCCGCGTGCTGACGCGCTGCGCCGTGGATCGCAGCCAGGCCTTTCGGTTGTAGCTGCCCCGATTGAACCCGGAATGCCCCTCATGATAAGCCAGATACTGGTTATAGGCGTCGGTGGCCGCGATCCCGTTCATCTCTCGCGATTTGGCCATGTACCAGCCCATGAAATCGGACGCGTCGTGGAACTTGTTACGCTTGGCCCCCCGCCGGCCAGTGTCTTCGCGGTACCAATCCCAGGTGCTGTCAATCGCTTGGGCATAGCCATAGGCGCTGGAAACGCGACCGTTCGGGATGAAGCCGAGGAAGTATTTCCGCGGCGTGCGGGCGTTCGGCTCAAACGTGCTTTCCTGGTAGAAGGTCGCCATTTGGACATGCACAGGCGCACCCCAGCGGCGTTCGGTCTTTTCCATGGACCGAAACCAGGAAGGACGGTCGCGTTTGATCGCGCAGGCGTCCTGCAGGTTTGCCGGTGGACCCTGGCTGCCCGAACAAGCGGTCAGGACGAATAGGAGGAGGAGGGCAAAGCGTGACATTGCCTGGACCTTTGATTAGCTGCTCGACACACGCGTTTCCGTGATTGGCGCAAACTATGCCCGAAAAAGATGCGCCTGTGAAGTCAGCCGACAAAGACCGCAAGAATTGCCGGAATTGTGATCACAGCCAAAAGGGTGGAGATCACAACCAGGCCCGCGACCTCTGCCGCGTCGGCCCCATATTTCTCGGCCATCATATAGTTCATCACCGCGACCGGCATTGAGATTTGGAGGATCAGAACGCTGGTCGCGATGGTGTCGAGCCCAAAGACCATCGCGGCCCCGATCCCCACCGGCAGACAAAGGCCAAGCTTAAGAAGGCTAAGCGCCACGGCCCGCAAAATGGCCGCCGGCACAAGGCGCGAGATCGCGACGCCGAGGCTGATTAACATCAAGGGGATGCCCATTTGGCCGACCAGCCCCAGCGTGTTCATCGCCCAAACCGGCGGCGTGTAGCCCAGCGCGAGGCAAAGCGCCCCCAAAACGCTGCCCCAGGTCATCGGCTCTTGCAGGGCTTTCCAGACCGGTCCACCGCCGGCCACAACCCACACGCCAAGCGTCGCGCCAAGAACGGCGGTCAGCGAAAACACAACCGCAGCCAGGCCAAGACCCGTGTCGCCAAAGGCAAACAGCGCCAGCGGCAGGCCCAGATTGCCGGTGTTGCCAAAGGTCAGCGGGGCCCAAAACGTGCGCGCGGCCAGTCCGAACACCCGTATCGCAAGCGCGATCCCAAGACCGGCGGCGGCATAGGCTGTCAGCGTGGCCAGCGCCATGTCGGCCAGGATCGCGGGCGAGATTGCGCTTTCGACAAGCGCGGTGAAAATCAAGCAAGGGATCGCCAGCGTCATGGCAAGCCGGGTGACGAATTCCACCCGATACTCATACCCCAGCCGCACCCAACCAAAGCCCAGCGCCGCCAGCAGGAAGCCCGGCGCCACGATCTCAAGCACCTGCAAAGCAAGGTTCATAGGGTGCGCCGCCTCTGGCTTCTGGTTGACCTTGCGCTTCTGAAGCGCGATAGGTTGCTCGTGTCAACGGTAGGGGTCTTCGGCATTGGAACCGGCCGCCATGGATGAAAGCACAGCGAAATTCGCGCTCGGCCAGGTGG
>CALCPC010000375.1 GCA_937900975.1 uncultured Paracoccaceae bacterium | reverse complement strand
CGGTCGAGCGGGGTGCCATCGCGGTTGAACCCGGTCCCGCTGCCCTGAGCCGCAACCGTGGTGGCCAAGCGCGCCAGCGCCAGGCCGGCGCATCCCCATCGCATCGCTACTCGCCCTGCCCGCCTGTGGCGAATTTCAGCATCAGGTTGATCAAATCGACAGAGCCTTGGGTATAGATGAACTCATCGCCTTCGGCCATCATGTCTGGCGAGCCGCCGGGCGCGATTTCCACGAACGTGCCGCCCAAAAGCCCTTCCGAGGCCACCTTAACATCGGAATCGTCGGGGATCCGGATGCTGGTGTCGATGGCCAGGGTGGTCACGGCCTGATACGTCGCCGCGTCCAAGCCCATGTCGGTCACAGTTCCGATCCGCACGCCGGCCATCCGAACCTCCGTCCCGACATTCAGCCCCTCGGCGGAGGCAAAGGCCGCGCGCAGGTCGTATTGTCCGCCGGACGCCCCCCGCACGCCGATGCTTTGCGCCGAATAGACGAGAAAGCCCGCCGCTGTCGCCAACACAACGGCGCCGATGAGCGTTTCTGTCGCAGAGTTGCTCATTCTGGGGTCCAGGGGATGTAGTCTTGCCGCGGCGCCGGGGTGGCGTTCAGCAGGCTGCCGGCGGGATGATAGGCCGCGGGCGTGCCGGTCAGGTTGGGTTGGTGGCGCTTTTCCCACGATTTTCGGGGCAAAGGCGCCTCGGTCGGCGGCGCTTGATACGTGTGGTGCAGCCAACCGTGCCACTCAGGGCTGACCCGGCTCGCCGCAAGCTCACCATTGTAAATCACCCAACGCCGGGCGCCATCGGCGGTTTGGTAGAAAACATTGCCTTGATCGTCCTCCCCCACACGCTGTCCGTGACGGCCCGTGAAAAGCCGGGTGCCCAGGGTCTGGCCGTTCCACCAGGTGAAGAGTTGTTTGAGAAGCGTCATGTTCCGTGCCTCCGTCCGCCTGATTTTACGCGCCGCACCGGGGGAGGTCCAGCGGCATTCGTCCGCCGGCCCTATCGGGCTCAAAACCGCAGCGATGGCGGCGAAGCTTTGCCACCCGCAAGCGCAGGCGTTGGCGTGGCGCGCCAAACCAACGCCAGCGCCGGCCCGCCTGGCACAGAAGCGGTGTGTTTCCATCGGCCAGCGCAGCGTCTGGCCCCCGGCATGGTCGCCCTGTTCGGGGGTCAAAGGGTCCGCGCTGTCCGATCTGCCTTCAGTGCACCGTGGGTGTCCCAGACCTCAACGCAACAAATTTGCCGCCTCCGACAGCGCGAAAACCACAGGGATTGTACAGCGCGCCCGGTCTAGCGCGACAATGAGCGCTGAGCGGTCGATGCAAACGGCCATTCGCGCCATGCCTATAACGGACCGAGCGCGATGAAAACCGAAGGCCACCGCCTCCCCACTTTACCCAGTTTCTCCCCTAAAGCTGGCGGCTCCGTGCCCAACGGCCCACGCGCCGTCGCTCAAGATCAAGGCGGCCAAGCATTGGAGTGCCAGTCCGCGCGCTATCCTGGGATTTTCCGCCGGACAGCGGTCAGCCTAGCTCGCGCTCGCGGGCTGGTTCGACTTGTCGGCGTAGATCAACAAAGGGTCGCCGTTCCGCGACACGGCGTCCTCGTTCACCACGACCTCTTCCACACCCTCGATCGCCGGGATCTCGAACATGGTGTCGAGCAGGATCTCCTCCAAAATGGACCGCAGGCCGCGGGCGCCCGTCCGACGCTCAATCGCGCGGGCGGCAATCGCCTTCAGCGCCTCATCGGTGAAGGTGAGCTGCACGCTCTCCATCTCAAACAAACGCTGATACTGCTTGATCAGGGCGTTTTTCGGCTTTGTCAGGATCGTGACCAGAGCTTCTTCGTCCAGATCGGTCAGCGTTGCGATCACCGGCAGACGGCCAACAAACTCTGGGATCAGCCCGAATTTCAGCAGATCCTCGGGCTCCAGGTCCTGGAACACTTCGCCCACGCGCCGCTCGTCATTGTCTTTGACGTCTGCGCCGAACCCCATCGAGGACCCTTTGCCGCGTTGGCTGATGATTTTGTCGAGCCCGGCAAAAGCGCCGCCGCAGATAAACAGGATGTTGGTGGTGTCGACCTGCAAAAACTCCTGCTGCGGGTGCTTGCGTCCGCCCTGGGGCGGCACGGCTGCAACGGTGCCTTCCATAATCTTCAAAAGCGCCTGTTGAACGCCTTCGCCACTGACATCGCGGGTGATCGACGGGTTGTCGGACTTGCGGCTGATCTTGTCGACCTCGTCGATATAGACGATGCCGCGCTGCGCACGCTCCACGTTATATTCGGCCGATTGCAGAAGCTTCAGGATGATGTTTTCGACATCTTCGCCGACATAGCCCGCCTCGGTCAGTGTTGTCGCGTCGGCCATGGTGAAGGGCACGTCGAGAATGCGGGCCAGCGTCTGTGCCAGCAACGTCTTACCGCAGCCCGTGGGGCCGATCAGCATGATGTTGGATTTGGCAAGCTCGACCTCAGAGTTTTTCTGGCCGTGGTTCAAACGCTTATAATGGTTGTGCACCGCCACCGACAGAACGCGCTTGGCGATCTCCTGTCCGATGACGAAATCGTCGAGCACTTTGCAGATTTCCTGGGGGGTCGGCACGCCCTCGGCCGATTTGACGAGGCTCGACTTCGTCTCCTCCCGGATGATGTCCATACACAGCTCGACGCATTCGTCGCAAATAAAGACCGTCGGGCCCGCGATCAGCTTGCGCACCTCGTGCTGGCTTTTGCCGCAAAAGGAACAGTAGAGCGTGTTCTTCGATTCGCTCCCGCTGGATTTGCTCATGTCGTTCCTCCTCGACCCTGGTCACCCGCTCGCCGCCCAAATGCCCGGCACGCAACCCTGACCGGGCAATTCTGGTCCCATTCCCACAGCAATGACAAGAGCAACCTTGTGCACCGACGGGGCTGTTGTTTGTTTTGTCGCAGAGTTGTGAACCCATTGCAAATTGGGGCACGGCTGGACCGGATGAGCGTGCGCTGCTGCGGCGGAGCGCGCGCCCCCTTAGCCGGCCTTTTTAAAATCCTGACGGTTGTGCGCGGCTGCGTCGGGCTGGGTGCTGAAAACGGCCAACTCTGCGGTCAGCGCCGTCACCTCGGTGCTGAGACGTTGCAAATTGGCGTTGGTTTCATCCACCATAATGGCGTTGCGCTGGATCAGATTGTCCATCTGGTTGACGGCGGAATTGATCTCACCGATGCCCGTGGCCTGTTCGCGCGCGGATTCCGCGATTGTGCCGACAACGCTGCTGATCCGTCCAAAATCCTCAATGATCGACCCAAGCGCCGTGCCGGTTTGTGACACCAGCGCGACGCCGCCGCCAACCTCCGACGCGCTGGCCTCGACCAGGCTTTTGATGGTTTCGGCCGCATCCGCACAGCGTTTGGCCAGGTTGCGCACCTCCTGTGCCACAACCGCGAAACCGCGCCCGCTTTCGCCGGCGCGCGCGGCCTCAACACTTGCGTTGAGGGCCAAGAGCGTGGTTTGAAACGCGATCTCGTCGATCAGCGCGACAATTTTGACGATTTCGCCAGAGCTTGTTTCGATGCGGCTCATCGCGGCGCTGGTCATGTCGACCACGGCGCCCGACTCCTCTGCCTGGCTGCGAGAGCTGCTGACCGTCCCGGCAGCGGTCTGCGCGTCCCTGGCGGTGCTGCCGATGCTGGCCGAAAGCTGGTTCAGCACAGCAGAGCTTTCCTCGACGCTCGCGGCCTGCTGCGCCGTTCTGTCCGACAACTCCGCCGTGCTGGCAGCGATTGTCTTGATCGCGTTCTCGATGGTCGCGGCCCAATCGTTCACGCTCGCCAAAGTATGCGACAGCGAGGCGAGCGCGTTGTTGATGTCGCGCCCCAGGGCCGAGAAAGCCTCCGGCAGGTGGTTGGAAACGCGCGGGGTTAGATCGCCCTGCGCGACCAGGCCCATGACGCGCGCCACCTCACGCACCGCCTCGGCCTGTTCGCGGTGGGTCCGCTCCTGCGCGGCCTCCGCCTCCACCCGGCGCGCC
>CALCPC010000374.1 GCA_937900975.1 uncultured Paracoccaceae bacterium | reverse complement strand
GCGGAGGGGATCGTGGATTCAGGCGATGCGCTTGACGGCGGTATCGGCGTCATCTCCGATGAGAAGGTGATGGACTACTTCAAAAAGACGGTCGACGCCGGTGTGATCGAGGATACGATCGACCCGACAACCGCGTATTCGACGGCCTTCGTTGGCAACGGTCTTGGCATGGATCTTAAGCCATAAGGCGTTTGGACGCGGGGGCGACCCCGCGTCCAATGAGGCATCTTCGCGATGGAAAACCAGACTGAAATACTTGAAATGGCCCATGTCGAAAAGACGTTCGGGGGCCAGGTCGTGGCGCTGCGCGACATGCAGCTTGTTGTGCGGCCCGGGGATTTCCTGTCGCTTCTCGGTCCTTCGGGATGCGGCAAATCCACGGCGCTTCGCCTTATCGCGGGGTTGAGCCAGCCAACGCGGGGCAAGATCCTGTGGCCCGGCGGAAAGCGGGACGGCGATCTTGGTGTCGTTTTTCAAGAACCGACGCTGATGCCCTGGGCGACGGTCGCGCAAAATGTCTGGCTGCCCTTCCGTCTGCGCGGAACGCCCTTTTCGGACGTCGCCGAGGAGGTCGCCCGGGCCCTTCGCCTGGGCGGGCTAGAAGGGTTCGAGGCCGCCTACCCGCGAGAGCTGTCGGGCGGGATGAAAATGCGGGTGTCGATTGCGCGTGCCATGGTGACGAAACCAAAGATCATCCTGATGGACGAACCCTTCGCCGCCCTTGACGAGATTACGCGCTTTAAGCTCAACAACGATCTATTGCACCTGAAGGCCGCCATCGGGTGCACCGTGATTTTCGTCACCCACTCGGTTTTCGAAAGCGTGTTCTTGTCCAACCGCATCGTGGTGATGGCGGCCCGGCCGGGCCGTGTCATCCGGGAACTGGCCGTCGACGCGCCCTATCCCCGCGACGAGGTGTTTCGCACCTCCGCCGATTACGCGGCCTATACGCGCGCGGCGTCCGAGGCGCTGCAGGACGCCATCGGGGTCGCCGCATGACCGAGGTGTCGGCCAGCGAAACCCTGCCCGCGAGCGCTGTGCTTGTCGATGCCGAGGAGGCCGCGCGCGCCCGCGCCGCCCGCATCCGGCGGATCGCACGATGGACGCTGCCATCGTTGGTGATGGTGGCGACCGTGCTTGCCTGGCACCTTTACGTCACGCTTGGGGAGGTGCCGCATTATGTCCTGCCCGGCCCAACCCTTGTCGGTGCGCAACTGGTGGAGGATTGGGGCCTGCTCTGGCCTGCGATGCTTACCACCGGGCGGTTGACGGTGCTGGCGCTGCTTCTTGCGATCCTTGGCGGTGTCGCGCTCGCCGTCGCCTTCACCCAATCGGCCTGGGCCGAGATGTCGTTCTTTCCCTATGCCGTGATCCTGCAGGTGACACCGGTGGTGGCTATCGCGCCGCTTCTGCAAATCTACATCGACAGCGCGTTTGTGGCCGCCTTGATGTGCGCCTGGATCGTGGCGTTTTTCCCGATCCTGTCCAACACCACGATCGGTCTGAAATCCGCCGATCACAACCTTTCGGACCTGTTCACCATCTACGGCGCCACACGCTGGCAGCGGCTGCGCTATCTCTCTGCGCCCTCGGCGCTGCCGTTCTTTCTTGGCGGATTGAAGATCGCGGGCGGCCTTGCGCTGATCGGCGCGGTGGTGGCCGAGTTTGTGATCGGCCGCGCCGGCACCGGGCTGGGGCTGGCGGCGCTGCTGCTCGAATCCTCCTATCGCTTCAATTTCCCACGGCTTTACGCGGCGTTGATCCTCATCTCCCTGATGGGGGTCGCGATTTTTGCCGCGATGAGCCTGATCAGCCACCTCGCGCTCTACAAATGGCACGAAAGCGCCCTGAAGCGGGAGCGGTGATGGATTTCAAAACCCTCCCCCCGGGCCCGCTGACGCTGAAGAACGTGCATATCCCGGCCTGCCTTTTGGACGAGGACGGCGACCTTCTCCGACGCGATCTTCATATCGACGGCGGCGTCCTGACCGACACGCCGGGAACGCCGGTAGAGATGGCCGGCGCGATGGTGTTTCCGGCCTTTGTCGACATGCACACCCATCTCGACAAAGGCCACATCTGGCCGCGCGCCGCCAATCCGGATGGAACCTTCGACGGCGCGCTGACCATCGTGCGCGCCGACAGCGCCCGCAACTGGCACGCCGAAGACGTGCGGCAGCGCATGACCTTCAGTCTGCGCGCGGCCTATGCCCACGGCACGCGCGCGATCCGCACCCATCTCGACTCGATCCCGCCGCAGGACGAAATCTCCTGGCCCGTGTTTCGCGAGGTGCGCGCAGAATGGGCCGACCGCATCGCGCTGCAAGCGGTGTGCCTTGTCGGCTGTGAGGGGATGGAGGCCGAGGGCCGCTTCCGGCGCACGGCCGAGATCGTCGCCGAAAGCCATGGGATCCTCGGCATGGTGCTCTA
>CALCPC010000373.1 GCA_937900975.1 uncultured Paracoccaceae bacterium | reverse complement strand
GGGAGCGACACGCCGCTTCCCGGCGGGGCGTTGCGGGCGCTGTTGTCGGACGGGGCTGCCAGCCGCGTGCGCACCGCCGTGCTTGCCAATCCCGACCTTCTCGACCAGACCGTGACGTTCACCTTCCTCGCCGCGGCCGATGTCGATGGGTACATGAAGGGCCGCGTCACGATGGAAAGCGTGCAGCGCGACCGCCGCTTTGGGCCCGAGCATCTGGCGGTGGCGCAAGCGCTGGTCGCCGAGGGCACCATCGAAAAACGCTTCAACCTCTCGTTTATCACCGGCGCCGACGCCTCTGACAACCGGCCTGAGCAGGCGGGGATCGGCGTCGCGATGATCGGCTCTTTCTTCATGATGCTGGTGGTGCTGTTCCTCTCGCTGCCCATCGGTGTCGCGGCGTCGATTTATTTGGAGGAGTTCGCGCCGAAGAACCGGTTGACCGATTTGATCGAAGTCAACATCTCAAACCTTGCCGCTGTCCCCTCCATCGTGTTCGGGATCCTTGGCCTGTCGATTTTTATCCAGGTCGCGCATCTGCCGCAATCGGCGCCCCTGGTGGGGGGGCTTGTCCTGACGCTGATGACGCTGCCGACGATCATCATCTCGACCCGCGCCTCGCTGAAGGCCGTGCCGCCCTCGATCCGGCAGGCCGCACTGGGCCTCGGCGCGTCCAAGATGCAGTCGGTCTTTCACCATGTCTTGCCGCTTGCCGCGCCGGGCATCTTGACCGGCACCATCATCGGTCTGGCGCAAGCGCTGGGCGAGACGGCGCCGCTGCTGCTGATTGGGATGGTGGGGTATATCGCGACCAACTATCCCGACGGTGTCGCCAGCGGGCTGCTTGCCCCCAACTCTGGCATGCCCGCGCAGATCTATGAATGGGCCAAGCGCGCGGATCCTGCGTTTTACGAACGGGCTTGGGGTGGGATCATGATCCTTCTCGCCTTTATGTTGACCATGAACATCCTGGCAATCATCCTGCGCCGCCGGTTTGAGCGGCGCTGGTAAGAAGGGGGACGAAGAATGAACAACCTTCGGGCAGTGGATCGGGGAACGCGCGTGGAAGAGGTAAAGATCGAGGCCAAGGCCGTCGACGTATATTACGGCGACACCCAGGCGATCAAATCCGTCGATGTGGATATTCTGGACAAGACCGTAACCGCCTTTATCGGACCGTCGGGCTGCGGCAAATCCACGTTTCTGCGCTGCTTGAACCGGATGAACGATACGATCGACATCTGCCGGGTCGAGGGATCGATCCATCTCGACGGCCAGGACATCTATGACAAGCGGGTCGACCCCGTGCAATTGCGCGCCAAGGTCGGCATGGTGTTTCAAAAGCCAAACCCGTTTCCCAAACCTATTTATGACAACATCGCCTATGGCCCCCGGAGCCACGGGCTGACGCGCAACAAGGCCGAGCTTGACGAAATCGTCGAAACCTCGCTGCGCAAGGCGGCGATTTGGGATGAGGTCAAGGACCGTCTGACCGCACCGGGCACCGGCCTTTCCGGCGGGCAGCAACAGCGGCTTTGCATCGCGCGGGCCATCGCCACGCAGCCCGAAGTGCTGTTGATGGATGAGCCATGCTCCGCGCTCGACCCCATTGCGACGGCCCAGGTCGAAGAGCTGATTGACGAGCTTCGCGCCAGCTATTCGGTGGTGATCGTCACCCACTCGATGCAACAGGCCGCGCGGGTCAGCCAAAAGACCGCCTTTTTCCATCTCGGTGAAGTGCTGGAATACGACGAGACCCAAAAGATTTTCACAAATCCTGACAACGAAAAAACGCAGGAATACATCACGGGCCGCTTCGGATGAGCGTGCCCCCGGTATTGGGAACCATGTCCAAACACATCGTTTCGTCCTTCGACAACGATCTCATCCTCGTGCAGGCCAAAATCTCAGAAATGGGGGGGCAGTGCGAAGAGCTTTTGTCGAAGGCGCTAGAAGCCGTGGAAAAGCACGACAAGGCCCTCGCCAAGCGGGTGATCGAGCGTGACAAGAAGATCGACACGCTTGAGATGGAGGTGGAGGAGTTGGTGGTCACCACCATCGCGCTGCGCCAGCCGATGGCCCAAGATCTTCGGGTGCTGATCTCGGCCATGAAAATCGCCACCACGTTGGAGCGGATCGGCGATTTGGCCAAGAATATCTCAAAGCGCACGCTGACGGTCAGCAAGGCGGGCCCGGTGCCGATTACCAGCTCCATCGTGCGGATGGGCCGCGCGACGCTGGCGCAACTGTCCGAAGTGCTGAACGCCTATACCGCCCGCGACACCGCAAAGGCCGTCGGCGTCTGGAACCGCGATGTGGATATCGATGAGATGTACAACGCGCTTTTCCGCGAGGTCGTCACCTACATGATGGAAGACAGCCGCATGATCGGCGCCGGCAGCCAAATGCTGTTTGTTGCCAAAAATTTAGAGCGGATCGGAGACCACACCACGCATGTCTCGGAGATGATCTATTACATCGTCAATGGTGAGCTTCTCGGCGACGACAGACCGAAGGGAGAGCCGCTGGGGCTCGATATGGAATAGGCGATCCGCCATGTGTGCAAAGGTCCTTGTGGTCGAGGATGAAAAGGCGTTGAGCCAGCTTCTCTGCTACAATCTTGGGAAAGAAGGGTTCGAGGTCGCGACCTCCTTCGATGTGGAGGAGGCGATCCTCGCGGTGGATGAGGAGCAGCCCGACATCGTGTTGCTTGACTGGATGCTGCCCGGTGTCAGCGGTGTCGAGATCTGCCGCCGCTTGCGCGCCCGGTCAGAGACACGCGACATCCCCGTCATCATGCTGACCGCCCGCGGCGAAGAGGAAGACCGGATCCGGGGGTTGGAACAAGGCGCGGACGATTACGTCACCAAGCCGTTTTCGATGTCGGAACTGGTGGCCCGGGTCCGGGCACTGCTCCGCCGCACCCGGCCCACCATCGCCGGCGATGTCGCGACCTTCGCCGACATCGTGCTCGACCGCGAAACCTGCCGTGTGCGCCGGGGGGCGCGGGACGTGCATCTCGGTCCGACGGAGTTCCGTCTGCTCGACGTGCTGATGCAGCGCCCGGGCCGGGTCTTCAGCCGCGAGCAGCTGCTGGACCGGGTCTGGGGTCACGACGTTTATGTCGAGATCCGCACCGTCGACGTCCATATCGGCCGGCTGCGCAAAGCGCTGAACCGCCGCGGAGAGCATGACCCGATCCGCACTGTGCGATCCTCGGGCTACGCGTTGGATGAGACGTATTCGGGGCAGTAACGGCGCGCCCGGTTTCCCAAAAATTGCCAGCGAACCGTCCAGAACGCCAAGGCTAAGGTCGGCAAAAGAACGCGCGGTATCCTGGTTGCGCGATTGGGCGCGGCTCGGATGCCCCCGCACTGTTCCACCCGCCGGCATTGTGTTTTTCTAGAACGCCTCAGACGGTGCCCCGGGTGCTGCCACAAAGGAGGCCCATCAATCCCCCCCGAACCGGACCCGCACGCGGTTATTTGTTCTTTGCTGGTCGCTACGCCTTGCCGGGCTGATCCGGGCCTTTTGGCGGAGTATCGTTCGACAGTGTTCTCCACAAGTCGTATTCCCCAGCCTCATCCACCGTGACTTCGACCAGGTCTCCCGGCTTGAGGTGCTTGAAACCCTCGTCGATGAAAAGGTTGCCGTCGATTTCTGGCGCGTCGGCCATCGTGCGACAGGTCGCGGCGTCGTCATCTACTTGATCGACGATCACGGGCAGCCGGCGCCCGACTTTGGCGTCCAGCTTTGCGGCGCTGATCGCTTGGGCGGTCTGCATAAACCGCTGCCACCGTTCGGCCTTGACCTCCTCTGGCACATGGCCGGGCAGGGCCGCCGCGCGGGCGCCGGCGACGTTTTCGTATTGAAAACACCCCACCCGGTCGAGCGCGGCCTCCTGCAACCAGTCCAAAAGTGTTTGAAATTCCGCCTCCGTCTCGCCTGGATAGCCCACGATGAATGTCGAGCGCAGCGTGAGGTCGGGGCAGATCGCCCGCCACTCTGCGATCCGGTCCAGCGTTTTTTCCGCCGCCGCCGGGCGCGCCATCCGGCGCAGCGTTGCGGGATGCGCGTGCTGGAACGGAATGTCGAGATAGGGCAGGATGCGCCCCTCAGCCATCAGGGGTATCAAGTCGCGCACATGCGGGTAGGGATAGACATAGTGAAGCCGAACCCAGACCCCCAAATCGCCAAGCGCCGCCGCAAGATCGGTGATATGCGCGCGGCAGGTGCGGCCGTTCAGCGTGCTTTCGCTGTGGCGGATGTCGACGCCATAGGCCGAGGTGTCCTGGCTGATCACCAAAAGCTCCCGCACCCCGGCTGCCGCCAGCCGCTCTGCCTCGCGCAGGACGGCGGCCGCGGGGCGGGAGGCAAGCCGCCCGCGCATCGCGGGGATGATGCAAAACCGGCAGCTGTGATTGCACCCTTCCGAGATTTTCAGATAGCTGTAATGCCGCGGGGTCAGGCTGACTGCTGTGGCGGGCAGAAGGTCGACGAAAGGGTCCGGCGCCGGCGGTACGGCGGCGTGAACCGCGTCGAGCACCCGCTCATACTGATGCGGCCCGGTGACCGCCAGAACGCTTGGATGCGCGCCGGTGATATAGTCGGGCTCCGCGCCCAGGCAGCCCGTCACAATCACGCGGCCGTTTTCGTTCAGCGCCTCTCCGATCGCCTCCAGGCTTTCGGCCTTGGCGCTGTCCAGAAAGCCGCAGGTGTTCACGATCACGGCCTCGGCGCCCGCATAGTCGGCGCTGATCGCGTACCCTTCGGCGCGCAGCCGCGTCAGGATCCGCTCACTATCGACCAGCGCTTTCGGACAGCCAAGCGAGACCATCCCGATCCGCGGCTGGCCCGGGCGCGCCTGCGCTGTCAGGCGGGGCGCCGCGCGGTCGGGGCGAAGGTCGGGCGGGTTTTCGGCCATACACGCGCTTTGACCGGTTGCGTCGCGCTTTGCAAGCGGGGATGCCCTGCATCGCGGCACAAGCGCCCCGCAACAATTGCGCGGTTCGGCAAGACTTGGTTAACGGCCCCGGCGCTAGCGTCGGCCCCATCGGTCGGGGAGGCGATATGACACGAAGGGCGATGATTGCAATCCTGGCGCTTATTTACGCAGCCGTCGTGCTGCCCGTCCCGGCGGCCAACGCCGCGTGCGGGGCCGATGGCTGCCCGCCGGTGCGCATCGCGGGGGTGGACCATGCCTTGGCCGGTCTTGTCCCGGCCTTTCTAGAGGCTTGGGCCGCGGATGCGGGCGCAACGCTGCGGCGCGAGGGGCGTTTGTTGACGCTAACCGCGCCCCTGGGCCCGCAAGCCTATGATCTGGCGCAACCCGCGGCAGGCGACGGCATCGCCTTGCTGCTGGCCGGGCGCGCCGATCTGGTGTTGTCGAACCGGGCCATTGCACCGGAGGAGGCTGAAATCCTTCTGCCCGGGGGGAGAGAGGCGCTGCGCGCCAACGGGTTGGAACGGGTGGTTGCGCTGGATCCAATGGCTGTCGTTGCTGCCCCAAGGGTCGGTGTTCGCGTTTTGCCGCAAGAGGCTTTGACCGGGCTCTTGTCGGGTCAACTCGCGACATGGGACGCGCTCGGCGGGCAGTCGCTGCCGGTTCTGCCGATCTAGCCCGCCGCGGGGTCCGAGGCGCGCGCCTGGCTGTTGACAGAGGTTGGC
>CALCPC010000372.1 GCA_937900975.1 uncultured Paracoccaceae bacterium | reverse complement strand
GCGGGATACGCGGTGATCCATGCCGCGAAGATGCAAGACGCGCGCGATCTTCTGGTCGATCACCCCATCGACCTTGTCATCACGGACGTCTTTATCAAGCATGGGATGAAATACACGCCAGAGGGCGGGCTTTTGTTCCTAACGCGGCTTCGGGCCAGCCCCGGCTTGTCGCGGTATCGCGGTTTGCCGGTGATTGCGATTTCGGGGGCGATTTACACGCCCGGGACGCAGAACCTTTTGCAGATTGCGCTCGACCACGGGGCGGACCGCGTGTTGGCCAAACCGTTTCTGCCGGGCGATTTGATCTTAGCGGTTGAAACGCTGTTGGGCAGCGGTCGCGTGCCGTCGGTTGCGGTGTACTGATCCGGCGGCAAGGGTTACCAAAACCCCGCAAAATTCCTGAAATTTCCAATGAAATCAGTCCTTCTATCGCTGCAGTCCTCGCCTCCTGGTTAGAGAATTTTTAGCCTCGCCCCAGTACCCAAGCCGCAATCTGCGAAGGGGTGTGTTGGGATGCACAATCGTTGTGAAGCGGCGGGCGCTAAGCCGAAAAGCGTCGCGCAAGATCAGTTGGCGCTGACGTCCATCCGGGCGGTTTTGGAGCGGACGTCGCAACTGGTCCGAATGGCTGAGGAGCTGCGCGGGATCGCCGCCGAGACGCAATCCGAGGCCGCAGAACTGCGCCGCACGGCCCAGCATTTGCGTCAAAGCTAGCAGCGTTCGCCCGTCCAAAAAACCACCACCGCCGGCGTGGCCAACCGGGCCCGGGGTTTCGTGCGGCGGGTGGTGCCTCCGCCAAACTTGTTGGACCGACTTGCGCGCTGGGCGGCGGGACAGCGTTCAAACCACGCGTGAAGCCGCTCTTTATAGGCTGTGCGCATTGCCGCTCGTCAGAGACCAGCGCGTAGAAACGCGCACAAGGTCGGAAGGGTGGCAAGTTTGGTGCGAGAGTGTCGGTTCAAAACGGATCGGACATGGCCCAACGGCACTGTCATCTCCCCGCACCCAGCGAGGCGCGCCGCCGGACGACCGCCCGGCAAAGCGAGCGTGATCCGCCCCGACTGGGGCGGGCCCGCGCTGGGACCGGTCGCGGTTAGAGCAATTTCCGTTCACATTGGATCAGAAATCGTTGCCTCAAGATCAGCACCCTGAGGATCTTGAACGTATTTTCTAATGAAGGCTGAGCTGCTTTGGACGGAAAATGTTCCAAAGCGCCTGGCCGCGCGGTCCTGCGATCCGCAAAGCCGTGGTAGGGCAGGGCTTGCCGGCGCTAGGGGCTTGGATCGCGCAGTTTCTGTTAACCACGCCTGAAATCGGCGATTTTGTCCGAAAGTGCCTAAGCCAGGCACGCGTCGAAGATGCGGGATGCATCGCCAGCCCCTCAGCGTTATGAGAGAATTAGAAGTTGGCGCGGCTTGGACCGCCATCTTTCACTCTGGTGGTCGGAGTGAGAGGATTCGAACCTCCGACCCCCTGCTCCCGAAGCAGGTGCGCTACCAGGCTGCGCTACACTCCGACATTCGGGCGGTGTAGTTCAGTCGCAAGTGCCTTGCAAGGCCCCGTACCGCCGCACGATCCAGCAAAAGCGCGGCGATGGAACGGCAAACGGCCGTCCGGCCGCGCGGTCAATCCCGCCGCGTCTCATGGGGGCGGCGGGCCAGAGTGCCCGGCTCCGATCGAGCGGGCGTCCGAGAAGAGACGGCGCGAAGCCGCCCTTCGGTCAAAAGGCGCCCAAAAGCACGGCCCACGTCGCGGCAAGCCACCCACCCAACGGTTATTGTTGCGGCCCTCCAGCCCAAGGATCCAAAAACCCCCGCCGCCGCGCGCGGGGCATGCCAAAGTGGACACCGGCCAAAACGCAGGTGCCCACCGCCGCCGGCGCGCTCGGGGCAAGCTAAAATGGACATCGGTAAGGATGCGGGTGCCCACCCCCGCCGGCGCGCTCGGGGCAAGCTAAGATGGACACCGGCTAAAACGCAGGTGCCCACCGCCGCCGGCGCGCGCGGGGCAAGCTAAGATGGACACCGGTCAGAACGCGGGCGCCCACCGCCGCCGGAGGCGTGGGGCAAGATAAGATGGACATCGGTCAAAACGCGGGTGCCCACTGCATCTGGCGCGCGCGAGACATGTCAAGGTGGATATCGGCCAAAACGCAGGCGCCCGCCGCCGGCGCGCGAGGCATGCTAAGGTGGAGACCGGCCGAAACGGGGATGCCCGCCGCCGCCGGTGCGCGCGGGGCACAGCAAGGTGGACACTGGCCAAAATGCGCGTGCCAAACGCCCCCCGCGCGCGGGGCATGCTAAGGTGTACACCGGACAAAACGTGGATGCCAACCGCCGCTGGCGCGCGCGGGGCACGGCAAGGTGGATGCTGGCCAAAACGCGGATGCCCGGCGTCGCCGCCGGCGCGCGGGGCATGCCTGTCATGCGCCACAGCTTGCCCGCATAGGTCGCTGCGCACCCTCCAATTCGGTTCTTGCTGTTGCCGCTCCGCATGGGTCAGAGAATGCCGGACGGCATCGGGTCGGCGGCCGGTGTGCTGGAGACTGCCGCCCAAGCTTTTCGACTGTCTTTCCTATCCTGGGGCAGCACAGACAGGATCGCCAAACCCCTTAGGTGAGGCGCTGGCGGATGCTGTCGACGGCCTTCTTGGAATCGGAAGACAAGGACTGGATCTCGGCCGCGATCACAGCGAAGCCGCGGCCCGCCTCACCGGCCCGCGCCGCCTCAACCGAGGCATAGAGCGAGATGAGGTTGATTGACATCGAGATATTGTCGATCTCCTGCATGGCCGATTTGATCAGATCACGGTCATCGGCGGCATTGCGGCTGTTCTCATGCTCAAAATGCGCGGCGAGCACCACGAGATAGGCGTCGATCTTCGGGCGCAGTTCGGTTTGCGCAACATGCGTGGCCGCACGCACATCCGGGACCGACACCGCCCCCCGCTCCAAATCCCGGACACTGGCCGAGACCCGGTCCGCAAAGCTGGTCATCACCATCCGCGCCGCGTCCTGCGCCGCGTCCTGGTCGCCCGGCAACGGCCTGTCCTGATCCTCCAGCATGCGGCGGGCGCCGGTGGTCAGCATGTCCCGCGCCGCGTGCTATTGCGCGGCCAGGGCATTGATCCGGTCAAGATCGCTGTCGGACGGATCGTCCGGCACCTGCACGGAAAGGAGCGCCAGAATTTCAAACGCGCCGGACCGGGCCGGGCCCACGGTCGACTTGATCTTTTTAAACACCTCAAGCGGTGCTTTTTTCTCGCTGGTCTTCATCGGCTCCTCACAGCGACAGAACGGGGTCGCGCTGTGATCGCGCAATATGGTTAACCGCTTGCTAAAAAGTGCCGAAACTGGCCCTGCGCTGGAAAGAAATCGTTTCGGCCGGGGCGGCGCCCGGCCGCTGGGATGCGGGGCCGAATGCCGATGTTATTCCTCTGCCAGGGCCGCCACGATGGCGTCGCCCATGTCGGAGGTTGAGACGGGGGCGCGGCCCTCCTCCCCGATCAGATCCGCGGTGCGCAGACCGGCGGCCAGAACGGTTTGCACGGCGGCCTCCAACCGGTCCGCCGCCGCACCCTGATCGAAGGAATAGCGCAGAGCCATCGCAAAGGACAAAATGCAGGCAATCGGATTGGCCTTGCCCTGTCCCGCGATATCCGGCGCAGAGCCGTGCACGGGTTCATAGAGCGCCTTCGGCCGCCCATTGGCCATCGGCGCGCCAAGGCTGGCGGAGGGCAGCATCCCAAGCGAGCCCGTCAGCATCGCCGCCAGATCGGACAGGAGGTCGCCAAAAAGGTTGTCTGTCACAATCACGTCGAACTGCTTGGGCCAGCGGGTCAGCTGCATCGCACCGGCATCGGCGTACATGTGGCTGAGCGCGACATCCGGGTATTCGGCGGCATGGATCTCGGTCACCACATCGCGCCAGAGCACGCCCGATTCCATCACATTGGCCTTTTCCATGGAGCAGACCTTGTTGGACCTGCGCCGCGCAAGCTCAAAAGCCGAGCGAGCGACGCGCGCGATCTCACTTTCGGTATAGCGCTGGGTGTTGACGCCCACACGCTCATTCCCCTCGGTGTGGATGCCCCGCGGCTCTCCGAAATAGACGCCGGAAGTCAGCTCCCGGATAATCATGATGTCGAGCCCGGCCACCACGTCCGTTTTCAGCGATGAGAAATCGGCCAGGGCGTCAAAACACTGGGCCGGGCGCAGGTTGGCATAAAGATCCATCTCTTTGCGCAGACGCAAAAGCCCCCGCTCTGGTTTCACCGCAAAGTCGAGCGTGTCGTATTTCGGCCCGCCAACAGCGCCGAGCAAAACGGCATCGACAGCCTGCGCCTTCGCCATCGTCGCATCCGTCAGCGGCGTGCCATGCGTGTCATAGGCGATGCCGCCCACCAGATCCTCGGATACCTCAAACGCCAGACCTTGGGTCGCGAACCAATCGATGACTTTGCGCACTTCGATCATCACTTCGGGGCCGATACCATCGCCGGGCAGAATAAGAAGCGTGGGTTTGGTCACAGGCGTCCCCTTTGCGGCCATCGCGCCCAGGCGAGGGCGGTATCGGCCGTCTAATTATCTGTTTTAACGCAGTTTATTCCGCGCGGGCCGCGTGGCCCCCGGCCTGTCTAGCCGGTCCGCCGCTGCGGGTCAATTCGGCGTCGGGCGCGTGTCAGATGGTGTCGGTCCGCGCGGCCCTGTTTGACCGGCGGAGCATTTGAGAGGGCGCCAAGAAGCGCCGGTAGCGGGTCAATCATCGTCGTCGTCATCATCATCGTCATCGTCGTCATCATCCTCATCATCGTCG
>CALCPC010000371.1 GCA_937900975.1 uncultured Paracoccaceae bacterium | reverse complement strand
CATTGCAGCCCTGGGCGCGCGCAGTGCTCGTGGCAGCATCGAGTTGCGGATAGGAAGGCGCGGTCATAGCGCCCCGAACCGCTTCACTGGCCACCCCGGCAAAAACCGCTTAACGGCGCGCGGCGCTTTCCCGCGCCAGCCGGCGGATGTCGCTTGGCAAAATGCCGAGATCGGCCAATTCCCGGCCCGAAAGCGCAGAAAGCTCCCGCACAGTTTCGCGGTAAGACTTATAGCTTTCATACCGAAGCCGAAGCGTTTGCAGCGCGGCGTCAAGATGGCCCTGAAAGCCGGTGGCGCGCTGGGCGGTGAAGGTTGCGTCTGTCATCTTTTCGTCCTTTCAATCATCGGATCGCACTGGCGACCCGGTTTTTCGTGTGAATTTCAGCCGCGCCCCGGGCCTCGTTCGGGGGGGCGGCAGCCGATGGTCATCTTGCGGGGCGCGGTGGCGTCCCTGGTGTCTTTTGGGGCGCGGCAACACGCCTTGGCGGTTCGGCTCGGCGCGCCGATCCGGTCGGGGCCCTTCTGACCCCGTGTCCATCGTCTCTGATAGGGGCCGCGCCCTTTGCCAGATCTGGCGCGTCTCAGCCCAACGCCCGCATATGGTCGCCACCCGACCCTAGTGCTGTCTGGATGCGCGCGCGCTTCAGCGGGGCGTCACAGACCGTAGACGGCGCGGCGGGCAATCTGATCGAAGTCGCCCTCGTAAAGATCGAGGTCAAAGCGGGTTGCCATCGGCATCGCCTGCAGCGCGGCGCGGGTGCGGCGGAACCGCATATAGTCACCGACGCGGCGGTTTATCCCGGCAAGACCCGCCGAGGACGGGCGGTTCGGGCTGACATGGTTAAGCGTCATTGCAGTCTCCTACATCCTGTGTATGGCGGTTTTAAAAGCGGCACCCTCGCCGCCTCTGCACCGCAATATACGCGCGATGATAGCGCTAACAATGGCACTGATTGAAAAGCGGCCATGCACAGAAAGCAAAGCAAAACTCGTTCGTATTCAGGGTCTTTTGACCCTTGTGCCCCAGAATGCCGCGCCGGACTGCGCCATGATGCAGCGCAACATGCGCCACCGCGCGCCACCCGGTTTTTCGCGCAGCCCACCCCATCAGGCCCGGCCAAGGTACTGGGCGCGTACCCCGGCGTTTTTCTTGCACTCCTTCGGCCTTAACCTATCGTTTACCCAATCGAATCGATGCCCAAAAGAGCGCCCGACCAGGCGACCGGGCAGACAACAACCGGGAGTTTTCGGATGAAGACGGTTCTCTATGCAAGCGCTGCAAGCTTGGCCCTGGCCACCGCCGCCGCCGCCGCTGGCCATGCGGTCAAGGTTGGCGTGAGCCTTGGCTTTACGGGCCCAATCGAGTCGCTGACGCCCGCGATGGCCGATAGCGCGGAACTGGCCCTCGCGGAAGTGTCGGACAGTGGCGCGTTTCTGGATGGCAAAGTGATCGAGCCTGTGCGCGCCGACAGCACCTGCATCGATGCCGGCGCGGCCACGGCCGCGGCCGAGCGGTTGGTGACGTCCGAAAGCGTCGCCGCCATTATGGGCGCCGATTGTTCGGGCGTGACGACAGCAATTGCCAACAATGTGGCGATCCCGCAGGGCGTCGTGATGGTCTCACCCTCCGCAACGTCGCCGGCGCTCTCGACGATCGAGGACAATGGGCTTTTCTTCCGCACGGCACCCTCCGCTGCGCGGCAGGGCGTCGTTAAGGCCACCATCATGACCGACCGGGGGATCGCCGACGTCGCGGTCACCTACACCAACAACGACTATGGCAAAGGGTTGGCGGATTCCTTTGTCGCCGCCTATGAGGGGATCGGCGGGTCGGTCACGATCACCGCCCCGCACGAAGACGGCAAAGGCGACTATTCGGCTGAGGTCGGCGCGCTGGCCGCTGCGGGTGGCGAGATCCTGGTCGTGCTTGGCTATGCCGATCAGGGTGGCGTCGGGATCATGCAGACCGCCATCGATACGGGTGCGTTCGAGACCTTCGCGCTTGGCGATGGCATGTTTGCCGACAGCCTTCTAGAGGCGCTGGGCGCGGACATGGAGGGGACCATCGGCTCTGTTCCCTGGTCGCAGGGTGAGGGCGCCGACGCGTTTTCGGCGCTGGCCGAGGCTGCGGGCGGCGATGCCGGCGGTGCGTTCACGCGCGAAAGCTATGATGCGGCGGCGCTGATTGCCCTGGCCATGCAAAAGGGTGGGGCCGCCGACCGCGCGGCGGTGGCAGAGAACCTTTTGGCCGTCGCCAACGCCCCGGGTGAGCCGATCCTGCCCGGTGAGCTTGGCAAAGCGCTGGAGATCCTGGCGAGCGGTGGCGAGGTCGACTACATCGGGGCGACAAATGTCGAGCTGATCGGCCCTGGCGAGGCTTCGGGCACGTATCGAGAGTATGAGGTGAAGGACGGCGCCTATACGACAGTCACGTTCCGCTAAGACAACCGGCGCCCGCCGGTTGCTGGCGGGCGCCTGGATACGCAAAGGATCGCAATGCCAACCGAGGTCTTTCCGGGCGCTTATTGGACCGAGAAAACGGCGCGCAGGCGCCGGTCGGCCGCAATCGTCCGTGGCGGCGGGTTGACCGGGCCAGCGGCGCGCGCCGGGCGTCAGCCGCGCGCGGGACGCGGGTCGCATAGCGCTTTGCCTGCGGGCCGAGATGCGCGGCTTTTCGGCGGGCGGGGTCCGGGCTGGCCGGAGCGAGGCGGGTGCGCGTATGAGCGATAGGATCGCCGCATCTTCGACGGTGTGCCGGTTCGGGCATGTCGGCCACAGCGCTGCCCTTGCCGATGGGGCGGGCACCTTGCGTGTTAGGGTCCGCGTCAAGACATGAGCGCGGCCACCCCGCAAGCGATCATCACGGTCGAGGACCTGCACCTCAACTTCGGCGGCATTCGCGCGGTCAACGGGGCGAGCCTTACGATTGACGAAGGCTCCATCACCGGGTTGATCGGGCCGAACGGGGCGGGCAAGACGACGCTTTTCAACGTCATCGCTGGACACTATCGCCCAAGCTCTGGCCGGGTCTTGTTGGGCGGAGAAGAGATCACCGGTCTAGCGCCGCATACCCTGTTCGAGCGGGGATTGCTGCGCACGTTCCAAATCGCGCATGAGTTCTCGACACTGACCGTGCGCGAGAACTTGATGATGGTGCCCGGAGGACAATCGGGGGAGCGGCTGTGGAACGCGTGGTTTCATCGCGGGCGCGTGGCCGAGGAAGAGCGGGCGGTGCGCGCGCGCGCCGAAGATGTGATCGCGTTGCTGGAGATGGACGCCGTCGCGGAGGAGCGGGCGGGCAACCTGTCGGGCGGGCAGAAAAAGCTGTTGGAGCTTGGCCGCACGATGATGGTG
>CALCPC010000370.1 GCA_937900975.1 uncultured Paracoccaceae bacterium | reverse complement strand
GGCATTGTCTTAAGGGTTTCGCGCCGCGTGTCTTTGGCCGTTGGCGCCGTTGCGCAGCACTGCCGCCGGCGCCGCGCTTGTGACATCGCCCTTGGGAAGGTCGACATAAAAACTGGCGCCCACCCCAGGCTTGCCGCTTGCGCGGATACTGCCCCCGTGGCGGCGCGCGATTTTGCGCGCGGTGGCCAGGCCGATACCCGTCCCCTCTGTCACCTGATCGGGCAAAAGCCGCGTGAAAGGCTCAAAGATCCGCTCGGCGTCGAAATCCGAGAACCCAAGCCCATTGTCGGCGATGCGGATCCGGGCGCGCGGTGCATCGTCGTGGCGCGACAGCGTCTCGGCCGTGATCCGAATGCGGGTCTTTGCCCTTCCCCGATACTTAAGCGCGTTCGACAGAAGATTTAGAAAAAGCTCATAAAGCTCTGTTTTACAGCCCATAACGGTCGGCAAGGGATCGGCTGTGCAAAGCGCGCCGGCGGCGTCGATATCGGCATGCAGATCGGCCATAACGCTTGCCACGACGGCGTTAAGGTCGACCGGGGCGAAACATTGCGCGCGGTCGCCCAATTGCGCGTAGTCCAGCGTATCGACGACCAGCGCCTGCAGCCTGCGCGCGGCGGCTGAGACTTGCGCCAGCATATCGCGACCGTCCTTGGACAGGCGTGCGCCCTCATCCTCCTCCAAAATTGTGGCGAGGCCGGAGATTCCGCGCAGCGGCGCCTTCAAATCATGCGCCACCCGCACCGCAAAATCGCCAAGCGCGGCATTGGTGTTGCGCAGCTTGGCAAGATCGGCGGCAATCAGATCCGCGCCCGGAAAGGGGTGCGCATCGATGTCGCGGAGCGTGACCAGCGTGACTGGCCGCCCATCGCTGATCGCGGGAAGGGCGCGCACCTCGGCCCGGTGCCCATTGGCAAGTGCCAGCACCCGCGCGGTCCCTTGCGGGACGTCAAAGCGCGGGGCCAGCATCTCAAACGTGTGCAGCCCGGTCAGCGCTTCGCCCGCGCGGTTAAGCGCAAGGATCACACCGGTGCTCGACACCAAAAGCGCGCCATCGGGGCTTAGATCCAGCAGCGCGCGCTTGTCGCCGCTGCGCGCGGCAAAATCCGTTCCAGTCAGCGTGATGGCCCGGTCCGCCGCGACAGGGGGCGGGACCGGCGCGGCGCGCAGCGGAAAGACGGCCCGCAGATGTCGGCGCAGCCCTTTGGCAAACTGGCGAAGCGGTGCGCCGCCGGACTGGGCCGGACGGGATGGTTTTTGGGTGCTGGCAAAGGGTGGTGGGTCGGCGCGCTCAGGCTCTGGCTTTAGGTGGGGGTG
>CALCPC010000369.1 GCA_937900975.1 uncultured Paracoccaceae bacterium | reverse complement strand
GATGCTGATCTTGAGACAGCGATTTCTGATCCAGTGTGAACGGAAATTGCTCTAAGGCAAGCGTCGGGCGCGGAACCGGAAACGCCGCCCCAAAAGACGCAAAGCGCTCACTTTGACCGGAGCTGTTTCGCTCTGCATGAAAACGCTAAAAGGCCCGATGGAGCGGTTTAGGAACGCCGCTGCGGGTTTCTGAGGTCAGCCGGTGGGGGTCCCGCCGACGCGGACAGCCCCGAGATCGAAGGTCGGCTCGCGGTTTTTCAAGATAAGCACAGGACCGGCCGCAACACAAACGTCCGGCGGCCGGGTGGACCGGCGCCACAGGATGGAAAGGATCGCGATCCCCCCGATCTAAGCCGGGGTTTCGGGAACGGCCCGGGGCAAGGCCATTGGCATGCTCCGATGCCCTCCATGCCCCCAACCCCTACTTTTTCAGCCGGTAGGAGCCTTCGGGCAGGTTCAGCGCCGCGCGCAGGTCGTTGAATTGGCCGAGCGACAGGGTGATCGTTTCCGTGATCCCCTGTTCATGATCGTGCTGTTCGACGGTCACCTGATCTTCGTAGATCGTGACCACCACATCCTCGCGCAGCGGTGCCGGCCCCTCGTCGATCAACGTGATCACGCTGGCGTCGAAATCATGCTCGTTCGTGAACATGGCCGGGCCTGTGGGGCGCGATCAGCGGCTTGCAGTCTTGCGGTCGCGCCGGCTCGACATCGGTTGGAACGCGACCGAGACATGCGTTTCGCAATAGGGTTTGCCGGGCTTGCAGGGCAGGCCGCAAAACCAGAAATCCTCTGTCGCGGGGTCGCCGATCGGCCATTTGCACGTCCGCTCTGTCAACTGCATCAGCGTCAGACGGCGCGCCTTTTTTTCCAACTCTGCCAGACTGGCGCGCGTTTCCTCCGAGATTTCAGAGTTGCTGGGCTGTGGCGGCAGTGGTTGCCCGGCGACGACGATGGGCTTTGGCCGGGACGGGGCCTCCTTCGTGGCGATCGTGCGGGGCGTTTCGGTTGGCGGCGGCACCTCGGCGGCGGCCTTTTCGACGACCGGCTCAACGGTCTTGGGGTCAACAGGTTCGTTCACGTCTTCCTTTCCGGGCGTCTTCGTACTTGCCGTGCGGTTCGAAAGGCCCAAGCGATGGACCTTGCCGATCACGGCGTTGCGCGTCACACCCCCCAGTTCTTTGGCGATCTGACTGGCGGATTTGCCCTCCGTCCACATCCGCTTCAGCGTTTCGACGCGTTCATCCGTCCAAGTCATAGATCACCTCGAAATCCTAAATTTCCGGTTTCCGCGCGAAACATGGGCGCAAGCACCGTTGGGGCCAAAACACCCCTGCTGGGAATAGAATATTGATCCGCGCGGACAGCGGCAAGGGCTGCGACCGCAAAACTCGGGCGGTCGATTGACAAGCCCGGGCGCGGTGTTCCAAGACAGATCGGCCCGCCCGGTGCTTTTGGCGGGCTTTTCGCATTGGAGCCTTGGCTGCGATGCCCAACCCCGAGACTTTGTGTGATTACGCCCGTCCTGCCGACTTACGCACGGGCACCGCTTTCCTTTGTGGAGGGCAGTGGCCCCTGGCTCGTGACCGAGACCGGTGAGCGCTATCTCGACCTTGGCGCCGGCATTGCCGTGAACGCCCTGGGTCACGCGCATCCCCGCCTCGTGGCAGCCTTGGAGGCGCAGGGCCGACGTTTGTGGCACACATCGAACCTCTACCGCGTCCCGCAGCAGGAGAGTTTGGCCGAGCTTCTGGTGGCCAACACCTTCGCGGACACTGTCTTTTTCACCAATTCCGGCACCGAGGCCGCGGAATGCGCGGTGAAGATGGCGCGGAAGTGCTTTCACGCCAAAGAACAGCCCGAGCGGGTTGAGATCCTGTGTTTCGAGGGGTCGTTTCATGGGCGATCCTCTGCCGGCATTGCCGCGGCGGGATCGGCGAAGATGACAGAGGGGTTCGGCCCGCTTTTGCCGGGGTTTCGGCATCTGCCCTGGGGGGCGCATGAGGCGTTGGAGGCCGCGATTGGCCCCACGACTGCGGCCATAATGATCGAGCCAATTCAGGGGGAAGGCGGGATCAAACCGCTGCCAGAGGCCTGTTTGAAAGGTCTGCGCGCGCTGTGCGACCAACACGGCATTCTTTTGATCCTGGATGAGGTGCAATGCGGGATGGGGCGGACCGGCCGGCTTTTCGCGCATGAATGGGCCGGCGTCACGCCCGACATCATGCCGGTTGCCAAGGGCATCGGCGGCGGCTTCCCGCTGGGTGCCTGCCTTGCGACAGAGAACGCGGCCCGCGGCATGACGCTGGGCACCCATGGCTCCACCTACGGGGGCAATCCGCTGGCCTGCGCGGTCGGGCTGGCGGTGATCGAGACGATGTTGGAACCCGCGTTCCTGCCCCGTGTCCGCGCCGCCGCCGGGCGGTTTCGCCAGGGGTTGGAGGGGCTTGTCGCGGCGCATCCCGCGGTTTTCGACCATGTTCGGGGCGACGGTCTGATGCTGGGGCTGGTCTGCCGGGCGCCGGTGGCCGATGTGATCGCCAAGGGCTATGATGCGCGGGTCATTCTGGTCCCGGCGGCTGAGAACACGGCGCGGATCTTGCCGCCGCTCAACCTGTCGGACGCCGAGATCGACGAGGCACTCGTCCGCCTGGATCAGGCGGCGACGGCGCTTGTGACCGCGCGGGGCGCGGCATGAAGCATTTTCTCGACGTCCATAAAACCCCGCCCGAAGCGCTGCGCGAAATGCTGGAGGCGGGGCGCGCGATGAAGCACGCCCGCGCCGGCCGCGGCAAGGCGGCGCCCGACGACGCCCAGCCCCTGGCCGGGCGCATGGTTGCGCTGATCTTCGAAAAACCGTCGACGCGCACACGCGTTTCCTTCGATGTCGGCGTCCGCCAGCTTGGCGGTGAGACGCTGGTGCTGACCGGCTCTGAGATGCAGCTTGGCCATGGCGAGACCGTCGCCGACACTGCCCGCGTCATGTCGCGCTATGTCGATCTGATCATGATCCGCACGTTCGAGGAAGCGACGCTTCTCGAACTGGCCGAACATGCCAGCGTTCCGGTGATCAACGGCCTGACGGACGCCAGCCATCCCTGTCAGATCATGGCCGATGTCATGACCTATGAGGAACATCGCGGCAGCATTGCCGGGCGCAAGGTGGTTTGGGCCGGCGACGGCAACAACGTGTGCGCCAGCCTTCTGCACGCGGCCGGGCAGTTCGGCTTCGACTTCACCTTTTCGGGGCCCGAGACGCTGGACCCCGACGCCGCTGCGGTGGCCTTTGCCCGCG
This sequence comes from uncultured Paracoccaceae bacterium, assembly GCA_937900975.1. Taxonomy (GTDB): domain Bacteria; phylum Pseudomonadota; class Alphaproteobacteria; order Rhodobacterales; family Rhodobacteraceae; genus Algicella. The sequence continues at coordinate 2,018 of CALCPC010000369.1, read as the reverse complement.
AGAATGGCGCGACGGTCACGATTGCGCGCGCTCCCGAGAACGCGGTTGCGGGCGCCGATCTGGTGGTCACCGACACTTGGCTGTCGATGCACGACGCCCCGGGCGCGCGCGAACGGCGCCACAATCAGCTGCGCCCCTATCAAGTGACGGCGGATCTGATGGCCAAGGCGGCGCCCGACGCGTTGTTCATGCACTGCCTGCCCGCGCACCGGGAGGAGGAAGCAACGTCGGAGGTGATGGACGGACCGCATTCCGTGATCTTTGACGAGGCTGAATACCGTCTGCATGCGCAAAAGGCCGTCATGCGCTGGTGCCTCGGCGTTTGATGTCTTGCTCGCTGCAAGGTCGTTAAATTGCCGACCAACCCGCGCGCCCGGTTTTACGCTTCCTCAACAACCCCTGCCTAAACCCGCAAAGGTGGAAGGGTTGGCGGAGGAGAAGGCGCATGCAGGCTATATTGGACAGCGCGTCCGATGTCGGGATGATCGAGGCTAAGATCGGCGGGGACGGTCTTGCTGCGCGTGCGATCGCTTTTTCGGAAAAGTACAAAACGCCGATGACGCCGACGGTCTTCGCCGTTTGGTATGCCTATTGCGCCCGTGAGAACGCGGCCATCTACGAAGTTCTCGACAAAGCGATGAACACCGGCCAGCGCCTGAACGAGACGGTGCTGACCGCGTTGTATGAGGAGCATCTTTCCCCCAAATCGATGTCCGACACGATGGTGGATGCCGGCAAACGTCTGCACTCCACCATTGGCGAAGTCTCCGACGCGGTGGAACGCAACATCAAGGACCACACGCTGTTTTCGGGCACGCTGCGGTCGGCCAAGCAATCGCTGACGCATGGCTCGTCCAAGGCGGACGTTTCGGCGGTGATTACAAAGCTGCATAAGGCCAATCAGGAGCATATTACGGCCTCCCAGCGGATGGCCGTGCAGCTTGAGCGCAAGCGTGCGGAGGTGGCAAAGCTGAAGGCGGAGTTGATTGAGGCCAAGAAAGCCTCCAACACCGATTATTTGACCGGCTTGCCGAACCGGCGGCTGTTGAAGGATCAGATGGATGACGCGCTCTTTAACGCGCGACAGAAAAATCAGCGGATCACGCTGATGATGGGCTCGGTCGATGAGCTGCGCACGGTCAACCAGCGGTTTGGGCTGGCAGCGGGCGACAACATCCTGCGCGTCTTTGCCGCCGAGATCAAAAAGAACCTCCGCACCGATCAGGTGGCCGCGCGGTTCGAAGGGTCTCGCTTCGCGGTGCTTTTGCCCGACACCCACGACCGGGAGGCCTTCGCCATCGCCGAGCGTGTGCGCAAAGCGTTTCGAGAGCGGGAGTGGGTGGTCGAACACTCGGGCGCCAAGATCGGCATTTTGACGGCAAGCTTTGGCGGCGGCTGCCTGAAATCGGGCGAGGCGCCCGACGATCTTTTGCTGCGTGCGAGTGAGCTGTTGGAGCGTGCGCAAGAGGGTGTCGGTGACATGGTGATTATCGAATGACGTGATGCCGCGCCGGGGGTTGCAGTGCCCGGCGACGCCCTATCTGCCTGACAGGCGAGGGGGGCGGTCATGGCGCTGATTTGGATCTATCTGGTTTCTTTTGTGGCCTTTTTGGTCGTCGACGCGATCTGGCTGCGGACGGTCATGCAGCCCTTGTTTCAGGCGCATGTCGGCGATCTTTTGCGGGCGGAGTTTCGGTTCGAGGCTGCCGCGGGCTTTTACGCGCTTTACATCGCGGGCATCCTGTATTTTGCGACCGTTCCGGACCTGCGAGATGGCAAGTTGCTGACGTCCCTGCGCGATGCCGCGATCCATGGGTTCCTGGCCTACGGAACTTACGAAGCGACGAATATGACAACGTTGAAGGGGTGGACCTGGACAATGGTCATCGGGGATACGGCGTGGGGCGTGTTCCTGACGGCCCTAACAGCGGGCGTTGGATACTTGGCCGCCCCGTTTGTCGGCTATGGCAAATAAAGCTCGTTGAATAACGCGAAGTGCAAATCGCTGCCTGACATCA
>CALCPC010000368.1 GCA_937900975.1 uncultured Paracoccaceae bacterium | reverse complement strand
CATCATCAGAAAACGCGTTCAAGATCAGCATCCTGCTGATCTTGAGACAGCGATGTCTGATCCAATGTGAACGGAAATTGCTCTAGCCGTCGAAAAACCCCGGTCCCGCGCGGCTTCGCAGGGCCTCGGCGGCCTCTTGGCCGAGGGCCGCGCCATCGGCGATGGGGCCGCGGACCTCATGCTCCAAAACCTCTGAGCCATCGGGGCGGATGATCTCACCGCGCAGATGCAGCCCCGCCTCGGACAACTCCGCCAATCCGCCAATCGGCGTCTGGCACGACCCGTCCAAACCGCGCAGAAACGCCCGCTCGGCCGCCAGGCGCTGTCCGGTCGGGGCGTCGTGGATCGCCGCAAGCAGCGCCTCGGCGACCGGGTCGGCCTCGCGGCGCTCCACCCCGATGGCGCCCTGCGCCACCGCCGGCAGCATCTCGTCAATGCCAAGGGCGCGGTGGGGCACATGCGCCATTCCCAGTCGGTTCAGCCCGGCCATCGCCAGAAAGGTCGCCACCGCGACGCCCTGTTCCAGCTTTGCCATGCGGGTTTGCACATTGCCCCGGAACTCCACCACCCGCAGGTCCGGGCGCCGGTGTTGCAGCTGCGCCCGCCGCCGCAAACTCGACGTCCCAACCACCGCGCCCGGCGGCAGAGCGTCGAGCGAGCGATGCGCGAGCGAGACGAACGCGTCGCGCACATCTTCCCGCGGCAAGTAGCAGTCGAGACAAAGACCAGCGGGTTGATCCACCGGCATGTCCTTCATCGAGTGAACGGCGATGTCGATGCCGCCCGCCAACAGCGCGTCCTCGATCTCCTTTGTGAAAAGCCCTTTCCCGCCGATCTCCCCCAAGGGGCGGTCGAGAACCCTGTCGCCGGTTGTCTTGATCACTTGGATCGCGAAAGCGCTTTCAGGTAGGTCATGCGCGGCCATCAGCCGGGCCCGCGTCTCCTCCGCCTGGGCGAGCGCGAGCGGGGAGCCCCGGGTTCCAATGCGAAGCGGCGTCTTTGGGGTCGGTGGGGCAGTCTGCATCATGGTCGTCTTCGCGCGGGGCCGCGGGCGGCGGTTTCAGTTCCGGCTTTTCCTTAGCAAAGGCCGACTGTAAGGTCCACGTGACAGTTCCGGGGGATGTATGAAGACCGAAGACAAAGCGCTGCTGCGCGTGTTGGCGGGGGAGGCGCTGGACCCGCCGCCGGCTTGGATGATGCGCCAAGCCGGGCGATACCTTCCCGAATACCGGGCCACGCGAGCCAAGGCGGGCAGTTTCCTCGATCTCTGCTACACGCCAGAGCTTGCCGCCGAGGTCACGCTGCAGCCGATCCGCCGGTATGGCTTCGACGCGGCGATCCTGTTCGCCGATATCCTGCTGGTGCCGCAGGCGCTGGGCGCCGATCTGTGGTTTGTGGAGGGTGAAGGTCCGCGGCTGTCGACGCTCACCGATGCGGCGGGACTTGCGGCGCTGCGCCCAGTCTCGGCACTCGACGAGACTTTGGCGCCGATCTACGAGACGGTTCGGAGCCTGCGCGGCGCGCTTCCCGCCGAAACGGCGTTGATCGGTTTTGCGGGGGCGCCTTGGACCGTGGCCACCTATATGATTGCGGGGCGTGGCACCAAGGATCATGCCCCGGCGCGCGCCGTGCGTTACCGCGACCCAGTGGTCTTTGACGGTCTGATGGCGCGGCTGACAGAGGCGACGACGCACTACCTGCTGCAGCAAATTGACGCCGGGGCCGAGGTTGTGATGCTGTTTGACAGTTGGTCCGGCGCGCTGCCCGGTCCGTTGTTCCAGCGCTATGCCACGCAGCCGGCGGCAGAGATCGTTACCGCGATCCGGGAAAAGCACCCGGGATTTCCGGTGATCGGCTTTCCCCGCCAAGGGGGTGAGAAACTGCCCGCCTTTATCGCCGAAACCGGCGTGTCGGCCTGTGCCATCGACAGTGGCGTCGATCCGGTCTGGGCGGCGGAGGTGCTACAGCCCGTGGCGTGCGTCCAAGGCAATCTCGACCCGACGCTGATGGTGGCCGGAGGCGCGGCGCTTGAGGACGGCGTGCGCGCGCTGCGCCGGATCTTCGCCGGCGGCCCCTATATCTTCAACCTAGGCCACGGGATCACGCCCGAGGCGGACCCCCGCAACGTCACACGGATGCTAGAGGCGCTGCGGGCCTAGCGCAGCCTACGGTCACCGAGAACCGGGATCATTGTCTCAAGCTCGGCATCTCACCGATCTTGCGCGCGCGCTCTGGTCCGATCCGTTCTGGTGAGACCCGGAAACGCCCGGACACTGCCGCGAACGCTGCGCCCGGCAGGTTGGCCAAGCTTTGGCTTGGTATCGGATCCCCTTGGCGGCATCCCAACTCCTCCGCAACCGGCGCTTGCCGCTCGGGCCTTCCACTGCCTCTGTGTCCAACTGCTCTGCGGCCACCTTTCCCAACTGCCCAACTGCCAGCGGTTGGCGCTTCCTTTTTCGTCCAGGGCCGCGGGTGGCTGGGATCGCGTTTGGCGCCGGGCGGACATGGAGCGCCGCGTTGGCCTTGGCGCCGCGGCGTTGGCGAATCGTTTTTCGCACCCTTGGCGCCCCGCGGTGTCGCCGGGGCGCCCCGATCCGGGGCGTTTTGAGCCCGCAGGGGGCCCGCCGCGCCGCGCACGCTGGGGCGGGAATTGACATTTCGGCTTCCGCCCATGGCGCTTGGCCGTGGCGTTCAGCGCCGTTCGAAAAGCGCGGCGATCCCGGGGGGTTGGGTCCGCCACCGGCCGGCCGGGCGGCGTCGGCGGGGTTTGGCCGATGCGGCGCATGGCCAGGGCTCCGGCGCCCGGGCCGGCAAAATCAGGCCTACCGGCACCTGGCAGGATCCCACCCATGCTTTTGAAGACGCGGCGCTTTTTGCGCTTACTCACCCCACTAACCCGGGGGCGCTGCCCCTTGTTTGGAAACCCGGGCACCTTGCCCGACCTTTGACAGGAGTGTGTGATGAAATCTCGTTTGTTCCTGGCCGGCACGGCCCTCCTCCTTTCCGCGTCCGCCGCCTTCGCGGCGTTTTCGGACGTCGATGCCGATGGCGACGGCGCGATCACCGCGGTCGAATTCACCACCGCCTTTCCGGATCTGGAATCGGGCAGCTTCGTTGCGGCCGATGCCAACGCCGACGGTGTGATCACCGAGGATGAGCATGTCGCCGCCGTCGATGCCGGGATCCTGCCCGCCGACTGACACGGCCAATGCGGGCCTGGTGCTGCCCGGGGCGGGTTGCGGTCAGCGACCGCGACCCGCACCCGGGCAAGCGCGCCGCAAAAACCTTCGGGCCGCACCCCCCCACAATCCAAAACCGGCCCGAGACGGCCCGGCCCTAACGGGCCGGGCATCAAGCGCTAGGCCAGAGCCTGCGACAGCGCGCGGCGGTTGACAGAGAAGAGCGCGATGACAGCGGCCGCGCCCGCAAGATTGACCAGGATTATCCCCGGCCACAGGCACGCAGCCCCCGCAACCAGGCTGAGGATCCGCGCAACCACCCCGAACCGGGTTTCCATACAACCTTGTAGAGCCGCGGAAAGCGCATAGACGCCCAGGACGGCAAAGGCGAAAATGCGCAGCATCTCGGACCAGTCGCCGGACAGAAACGGCGTTGTCGCAAAAAGAACCGGCACGATGTACAGCCCTTTTGCCAGCTTCCAGCTGGCCACCCCTGTCGCCATCGCCGGCGCCTTTGCGATGGCCGCCGCGGTGAACGCGGCCAGCGCGACGGGCGGCGTGACATTGCTGTCCTGGCTCAGCCAAAAGATGATCATATGGGCGGAGAGCAGCGCAGTCAGCGCCACGTCCTGGGGCACCACCAAATCGCGAAGCGGGGCCGCAATCTCAAGCGGCAGGCCACGGACCAGCGCGGCGGCCTCCGACCAGGGCATCGGCGCGGCAAGGCTTGCCGCGGCCTCCGGCACACCGAACATCAGGATTGCCTTGGCCGTTTCGGGCAGCGCACCGGCCGCGACCTCTCCGATCACGTACTGGTCGCTGATCATCCCCGACAGCGCCGGCGCCGAAAGCGTGGCCAGCACGATATAGGCCGCCGTCACCGGCAGGCCCATGCCAAGGATCAGACTGGCGAGTGCGATCAGAAGGATCGCGATCAGCACGTTGCCCCCGGCCCAGCCGGCGATCATCAGGCTGAACGTGTTGCCGATCCCCGCGGTTGCGATCACATTGACGACCAGCCCGACAGAGCACAGTAGAACCGCCGTCAGGATCATGCCCTTCGTGCCCATCACAAGCGCCTCGAACACCGCGCGGGGGCCCATCCGGTTCTCCGTCAGCCAGCTTGAGGCGATGACGGCCAGGATGCCGAACACGGCGGCATAAGTCGGCGTGAAGCCTGCGACCAGAAGCCCGATCAGCGTGGCGATGTGGATCACGATGCTTGCCCCGCCCGCGAGTAACGCAGAGCCTAGCGTTTGCCCCTCGGCCGGCATGGGCGGCAGGTTTTGGCGCCGCGCCTCGATGCGGACGAAAAAAGCGACCGACAGAAAGTAAAGCAGCGCCGGCAGCGCCGCGACCGCCACGATTTTTTCGTAGGGGATCTGGGTGAAACTGGCCATCACGAAGGCGCCCGCCCCCATGATCGGCGGCATCAATTGTCCGCCGGTGGAGGCGGCAGCCTCCACCCCGCCTGCGAATTTGGGTTGAAAGCCCGCGCGCTTCATCAAAGGGATCGTGATGACGCCGGTGGAGGCAGTGTTGGCCACGGCCGAACCAGAGATCGTACCGGTAAGGCCCGAGGCGATAACCGCAACGATCCCAGGCCCGCCGACAAGCCGGCCCGCGACCGCCCGCGCGAGGTTGATCACGAATTCCCCCGCGCCAGAGCGCAGGAGAAACGCGCCGAAGATGATGAAGAGAAAGACATAGGTCGACGAGATACGCGCAATCGTGCCGAACCTCGCATCGTCGCCGTAGATGGAGCGGAAGGCCACCGTCTCGACCGAAAGCCCGGGAAAGGCGAAGCCGCCG
>CALCPC010000367.1 GCA_937900975.1 uncultured Paracoccaceae bacterium | reverse complement strand
GTCGGCGCCAAAGACGCTGACGGCGGTCTCGGATTGAGCGAGATGCAGGGTTTGCTTCTGGCCCCCGATCTCTATCTGCACGCGCGCTCCATCCCTGCCGGTCAGCGCCATCTCCAGCGTTTCCGTTCCGACCCGCACGCGGAAACGTCCCGGCGCCAGGATCGTGACCGGGATGCGATGCTCCGCTTCGCCATCGGCCAAAAGCACGGTCAGCGCCGCATCGCCCCAGGCGCGCCAGCCCTGCAAACCGGACCAGGGATCGCCGGGCACGGGGGCCTCCAACAAACCCGCGGCGGGCGCGCCCGGGTCGGCCTGGAGCGCGGTGCCCGCACGCTCAATCAGACCGGTGTCGACCGCACCGGCGGCAAAGTCGGGATGCAGGACCAGGCGCCGCAAGAACGCGGCATTCGTGACAACCCCGGCGATCCGCGTTTCGGCCAGGGCCTGGGACAGACGCCGCAATGCGGCCGTCCGCGTTGGGCCATGGGCGATGAGCTTTGCGATCATCGGGTCGTAGTGGGGGGTGACGGCATCGTCTGTCCGAACGCCACTGTCCACGCGGATCGGTGCCTGCGTAAACCGCGCCCCTTCGGGCAGCGCAAGATGGTGCAGGCGGCCGGTTGCGGGCACAAACCCGCGCGGGACGTCCTCGGCGTAGATCCGCGCCTCCGCGCTATGCCCATCGATGGCCAGATCGTCCTGGTCGAAGGGCAGCGGCGCGCCCGCGGCGATGGCCAGTTGCAGCGCCACGAAATCGAGCCCGGTGATCGCCTCTGAGACCGGATGCTCGACCTGAAGCCGGGTGTTCATCTCCATAAACCAGAACCCGTCGGGGCGAAGACCGTCGCTGCCATCGGCGATGAACTCAACCGTGCCCGCGCCGTGGTAGCCGATGGCGCGGGCAGCCTCCACCGCCGCGTGCCCCATCGCGGCGCGGACGGTTTCTGTCATGCCGGGCGCCGGCGCCTCCTCGATGACCTTTTGGTGGCGGCGCTGGAGCGAGCAGTCGCGCTCAAAAAGATGGACGACAGCGCCGTTTTGGTCGCCGAAGATCTGGATTTCGATATGGCGGGGGGTTGCGATGAATTTCTCGATCAGAACGGCGGCATCGCCGAAACTCGCCGCCGCTTCCCCTGTCGCGCTGGCCAGCGCCGCGGCGAAATCCTCGGCCCGGTCGACCCGGCGCATCCCCTTGCCACCGCCGCCTGCGCGCGCCTTGATCAAAACAGGGTAGCCGACCGAGGCGGCCTCCTTGGCCAAGCGCGCAGGCGTCTGATCCGATCCGTGATAGCCCGGGACGATGGGCACGCCGGCGCGGGCCATCAGCGCCTTCGCGGCGTCCTTCAGCCCCATCGCGCGGATCGCGTCCGCCGTAGGCCCCACGAAGATCAGCCCCGCATCCGTGACCGCGTCGACAAAATCGGGGTTCTCGGACAAAAACCCATAGCCCGGATGAATGGCCTCCGCCCCGGTTTCCTTGGCGGCCGCGATAATGCGCGCGCCCTGCAAATAGCTTTCCACCGCCGGTGCCGGGCCGATGCGCACCGCCCGGTCGGCCATCGCGACATGCGCGGCCCCCGCATCCGCGTCGGAATAGACCGCGACCGTGGCAATGCCCAGCTTGCGGGCGGTCGCGATCACGCGGCAGGCGATCTCGCCGCGGTTGGCGATCAGAAGCGTTCGGATGTCACCCGTCATAGCCCCCCCCGCCGCCCCTCACATCCGGAACACGCCAAAGCGTGTTTCCCCAATTGGCGCGTTCAGCGTGGTGGCCAGCGACAACGCCAGCACCGCCCGGCTTTGCACAGGATCGATGATCCCGTCATCCCAAAGCCGCGCCGAGGCGTAGAGCGGATGCGACTGCGCCTCGAACTGCGCCAGGGTCGGCGCCTTGAACGCGGCCTCTTCGGCCTCCGTCCAGGTGGCGCCCTTACGCTCAAGCGCGTCGCGGCGCACGGTGGCCAACACGCCTGCGGCCTGCGCCCCGCCCATGACCGAGATCCGGCTGCTGGGCCATGTCCACAAAAACCGTGGCTGATAGGCCCGCCCGCACATGCCGTAATTGCCTGCGCCAAAGGAGCCGCCGACAATCATCGTGACCTTGGGCACAGCACTCGTCGCGACCGCCGTCACCAATTTGGCCCCGTCCTTGGCGATGCCGCCCGCCTCATAGGCGCGCCCGACCATGAAACCGGTGATGTTTTGCAAAAACACCAGCGGGATCCGGCGTTGCGAGCACAGCTCCACGAAATGCGCGCCTTTTAGCGCGCTTTCCGAGAACAGGACGCCATTGTTGGCGATGATGCCCACCGGGATCCCATCGAGATGTGCGAAGCCGCAGACCAGCGTCGTGCCATAGCGGGCCTTGAACTCCTCAAGGCGAGAGCCGTCGACAAGCCGCGCGATCACCTCGCGGATATCGTAGGGCTGGCGCAGATCGGCGGGCACAAGCGCGGGGATTTCCGCGGGGTCATAGGCCGGCGGCTCTGGGCTGCGCCGCTCTGGCCCCGGGGGCCTTGGCATGTTCAGCGCAGCCACCGCCGCCCGGGCCAGCGCCAGGGCCTGCGCGTCGTCGCGCGCCAGCGCATCGGCACCGCCGGAAAGCCGCGTGTGACCGTCGCCGCCGCCCAACTCCTCGAACAGCTCGGCTGACGTGCCTACCGCCGTCCGCT
>CALCPC010000366.1 GCA_937900975.1 uncultured Paracoccaceae bacterium | reverse complement strand
AACCGCCTGGCCCACGCGCTGGTCGACGATATCGGCGTGAAGCCCGGCAACCGCGTTCTGATCCGCTCTGCCAACAACCCGGCGATGGTGGCCTGTTGGCTGGCCGCGACCAAGGCCGGGGCGGTCGTTGTCAACACGATGCCGATGTTGCGCGCGGGGGAGTTGCAAAGCTATATCGACAAAGCCGACATCCAGTTCGCGCTCTGCGACACACGTCTGATGGAGGAGATGCAGGCCTGCGCGGCCAACCCGCGGCTAAGCCGGATCGTAGGCTTTGACGGCACCTCCAACCATGATGCGGAGCTTGACCGCCTGGCGCTGGAAAAGCCGGTGCGCTTCGACGCGGTCGAAACGGGCCGCGACGACGTGGCGCTTCTTGGCTTTACCTCTGGCTCAACCGGGGAGCCGAAGGCCACAATGCACTTTCACCGCGACCTTCTGATCATCGCGGATGGTTACGCGCGGGAGGTTTTGGGCGTCGTGCCCGAGGATGTGTTTGTCGGCTCGCCGCCGCTGGCCTTTACCTTCGGCCTTGGTGGCTTGGCGATCTTTCCGCTGCGCTTTGGCGCGACGGCGACGCTGTTGGAACAGGCCACGCCGCCCAACATGGTCGACATCATTGAACGCTATAAAGCGACCGTCTGCTTCACCGCGCCAACCGCCTATCGCGTGATGTTGGCCGCAATCGCCGATGGCGCCGATCTTTCCAGCCTGCGCGCGGCCGTGTCCGCCGGCGAAACGCTGCCCAAACCGATTTATGAGGCGTGGATGGCGCAAACCGGTAAGCCGATGCTGGATGGGATCGGCGCAACCGAGATGTTGCACATCTTTATCTCAAACCGCTTTGACGACCACCAACCCGCCTGCACCGGCAAACCGGTCACGGGGTATCAGGCCAAGATCGTCGATGACGCCGGCAACACCGTGCCCGATGGCGTGGTCGGGCGCTTGGCGGTGCGGGGTCCCACGGGGTGCCGATACCTCAACGACGACCGGCAAGCGGGCTATACGCTGAACGGCTGGAACATCACTGGCGACAGCTTTCTGCGCGACGCGGAGGGGTATTTCCACTTTGCCGCGCGCAACGACGATATGATCGTCTCGGCCGGCTACAACATCGCCGGTCCGGAGGTGGAGGCCGCTTTGCTGGGGCACACAGCGGTTAGCGAGTGCGCGGTCGTCGGCGCGCCGGATCAGGCGCGCGGGCACATCGTTGCGGCACATATCGTGCTGGCCGAGGGGTTCGAGGCCTCCGACACCCTGGCCAAGGATCTGCAGGACCACGTGAAGGCGACCATTGCGCCCTACAAATACCCGCGCCGTATCCAGTTCGCCGAAAGCCTTCCCAAAACCGCGACGGGTAAGATCCAGCGCTTTCGCCTGAAGGCCGGTTGAGGCGCGGACCAGGATGCCAAAAACGTTCGAAATGCCGCAAAAAGTGCTTTTCAAACACTGCGACCCCGCCGGGATCGTCTTTTTCCCGCGTTACTTCGAGATGATGAACGATTGTGTCGAAGCCTTCTTCGATCAGGCGCTCGGCCTGCCCTTCGAGACGCTGCATCGGCGGTTTGCGGTGCCGACCGCGGCCATCGAGACAGAGTTTCGGCGCCCGTCCCGGCACGGCGACGCGCTGGTGCTTTCGCTGCACACGGCGTCGCTGGGGCGCAGTTCCTGGCGCTACCGGATGACCTGCCGGGCGGGCGACGAGATCCGCTTTCTGACCCGGGCGACGCGTGTGCAGATCGACAGCGCCGGCAAACCGACCCCTTGGCCAGAAGCGCTGCGCCAAACGCTGACGGACTACGAGGCAGACCATGACCCATAAAGTGATCCATCCGGACGGCTGGCTTCCGGCCAAGGGCTACGCCAATGGCATGCTGGCCAAGGACGGGACGTTGTATATCGGCGGTCAGATCGGCTGGGACGCGGAAAAGCGGATGGTCTGCGACACGTTCATAGGGCAGATGCGCCAAGTGCTTTTGAACATCCGCGCGATTGTCGCGGCCGCCGGCGGCACGGTCGAAGACATCACCCGCCTCACCTGGTTCGTCATCGACAAGGCAGAGTATCTGGCCGCTCAGGCAGAGGTTGGAGCGGCCTACCGCGACGTCTTCGGCAAACACTTTCCCGCAATGTCGATGGTGGTTGTCGCGGGGCTGGTCGAAGACGACGCCAAGCTGGAAATCGAAGCCACAGCGCATCTTTAAGGCCCCGAGGCCGTCATCCTGGGCCCCTGTTGGCGAAAACGATGCGCGAAAATCGGCATGCCGCATCCAGACCGACCGCATGACGATCCCAACCCGGCCCAACCCGACGATGTCGGTGCCACGGTGGTCGGACGCGGCCTTAGCGCGTGTCGCGCGGCGCATGGCCGAAGCGCGCCCGAAAATCGCGAGAGAACCGTCCCAAATGGCTATAGCCGCAATCGTAGGCGATATCGGACACCGACGCCCGATTGTGGCGGCGCAACAAATGAAACCGGGCCATGTCCAACCGGATATCGCGCAGATACTGGATCGGCGTCACGCCAAGCTGTGCCCGAAAACCCGCCTGCAACGTGCGGGGATGCACGCCCGATGCCGCCGCGATGTCGTCAAGCGACAGCGTTTCGTGAAAGCTTTCGCGTATGAACGCCACAGCGCGGCGCAGGTGCCGGGCCGACACCGCGCGCCGATGACCGAAAAGATGGGACACGTTGCTTGGTTGCGTCTCCAACATCGTCGCGACCAATGTCCGCTCTAACGCCAACATCGTCAGGTCTTGCGCGCTGGGCGTGACGTCGCCCGCATCCACCGCGCGCACGGCGGCCAAGGACAGCGCGCGCAGGCGCCGACCGCCTGGTCGGGTCAACGCCACCTTTGGGTCGAAGCGGACCGGGCCTGGGATCTCCCCCCCGATTTCCTCACACGCGACGCGGCCCAGAAACGCGGCGTCGACTTGCACCATCAGTTTCCGGCACCCGTCCCGCCAGCGCATGGTCGTTGGCCTGTCGGGATTAAGAAGGGTGCCAAATCTTGGGCTGGCGTCGACCGCCTCACCGCGGTGATGCACTTCGGCGTGTCCTGCCAGCGGCAGTTGCAGCAGATAGAAATCCTGCAACTCGCCCGGGTTGATGGCGACATCGGCGCCGTATTGCAGAACGTTCAGCGATAAGTCAGCCCCGCGCACGTGGTTGTGCACAACATCCGCCTTCAGACCGGACGCCAGCGTAAGACGGTGGTCGCAATACTTCTCGGCCACCGCCGCGCGCGCCTCGTCCAACTCAGTCGTCCGAAGAACGGTATGCGCTTGCAAGAGGGGCTGGTGCGTCGTCATGCAAAAAGCCTAGCCAAAGGCGCCCGCACTTCAAGCCCGCAGCGTTTTGACTCGCAATCTGGATAGCCGTTTGCCCGTCCTTGTCGCAGACCCAATCGGGTGAAGAGGGAGGATAGCATGATGGATATCGGCGTGACGCCAAGCGACGGTCATGTGGGGGACAAGGCGTGGACTGTTGTTGGCCAGACCTACACCCCGAAACTGCACAGTCCCCATGCCTTTCTCTGGCATGCCCATATCCCCGCGGGCACCTTCGTTCCGCCGCACTGCCACCCCACCCAGGATGAGTGGATTGCGGTCCTGACCGGCACGCTGGAGGTCGAGTTTGGCCATGATGCGGGCGCGGTTTCGACGCACAGCGCGGGCCCCGGCGATCTGGTGCGCATGCCGATGGGACAATCGCATGCGATTTTCAACCGCACCGACGCCGCGGCAACCTCTCTCTTCGGCGTCGCACCGGCGCGCAAGCTTTTCGATCTTTTCACGCAGTTGGATGGGGTGACCGACCCCGCGGAACTGGTGCGCCTCTCTGCCCTGCATGAGGTTGACTTTCTGCCGCCGCCGGACGCCGGGTAAGGGGGAGAGCATGATCAAACGCAAGAAAGTGGCCGTTATCGGCGGCGGTGTCTCGGGTCTGGCCGCGGCCAAGGCGTTCGACGAGCGT
>CALCPC010000365.1 GCA_937900975.1 uncultured Paracoccaceae bacterium | reverse complement strand
GCTGATCAAGAAGGCTTACTATAACATTGGCTTTGCCGCCGACACGCCGAACGGGCTGATGGTGCCGGTGATCAAAGACGCCGACCGCAAGGGCATCATCGAGATTTCGCAGGAACTCGGCACGCTCTCGGCCGCCGCGCGCGAGGGTAAGCTCAAGGGCGGCGACATGGCCGGCGCCACGTTCACGATCTCATCGCTCGGCGGGATCGGCGGCACCGCCTTCACCCCCATCGTGAACGCGCCAGAGGTGGCGATCTTGGGCCTCACCCGCTCCAAAATGGCGCCGGTCTGGGATGGGGAGGCGTTTCAGCCCCGCAACATGCTGCCGATGAGCCTCTCCTACGATCACCGCGCCATCGATGGCGCCCTCGCCGCGCGCTTTGCCGCAACACTCAAACACCTGCTCGGCGATGTGCGCCGCCTGATGCTCTGAGGAAGACCGATGGACGTCAAAGTACCCGATATTGGCGATTTCAGCGATGTGCCCGTGGTCAGCGTGCTGGTGGCTGTGGGCGACACGGTCGCCGCCGAAGACCCGCTGATTGAGCTGGAAAGCGACAAGGCCACGCTTGAGGTGCCAAGCCCCGCTGCCGGCACGATCACCGCCATCGCCATCAAGGAAGGCGATACAGTATCCGAGGGCAGCATGATCCTGACGCTCGCGACCGCGTCCCAAGGGGACGCGCCGGCGGCTGCGGCGGCACCCCTTGCGGGTGCCCCGCAGACGACGGCCCCCACGCCGGCCCCACCACGGGCGGTTGCTGCAACGGGCGGCGCCACCGGGCGGGGCGATCACCATGCCGAAATCGTGGTGCTCGGCTCCGGCCCCGGCGGCTACACCGCCGCGTTCCGCGCCGCCGAGCTCGGCAAATCCGTCATTCTCATCGAGCGCTATGAAAGTCTTGGCGGGGTCTGCCTCAATGTCGGCTGCATCCCCTCCAAAGCGCTCCTTCACGCCGCCAAAACCATCACCGAGGCCGAAGAGATGTCGGCCCACGGCATCACATTCTCCAAACCGAAAATCGATCTCGACGGGCTTAGAAGCTGGAAGGACGGCGTCGTCGGCCAATTGACCGGCGGGCTCAAAGGCCTTTCGAAGGGCCGCAAAGTGACGGTCGTCGAAGGCTATGGCTAATTCAGCGGCCCCAACATGATCGCGGTCGACACCGACAAGGGCCAGAAGACGGTCAGCTTCGACCAATGCATCATCGCCGCGGGATCGGAGCCTGTAACCCTTCCCTTCATTCCCCACGACGACCCGCGCGTGATCGATTCGACCGGTGCGCTCGAACTCCGCGACATCCCCAAGAAACTCCTGATTTTGGGCGGCGGCATCATCGGGCTTGAGATGGCCTGCGTCTACGACGCGCTCGGCTCCAAAATCACGGTGGTCGAACTGCAGGACCAGCTGATGCCCGGCGCCGACAAGGACATCGTTAAACCGCTCCATACCCGTGTTGCAAAACGCTATGAAAACATCTTGCTCAAGACCAAGGTCACGGCGGTGGACGCCCAGAAAAAGGGCCTCAAAGTCACCTTCGAAGATGACAAGGGCGAGGTCACGACCGACACGTTCGACCGCGTTTTGGTCGCTGTCGGGCGGCGGCCCAATGGCAAGATGATCGATGCCGAGATGGCCGGTGTCGCCATCGACGACCGCGGCTTTATCGCCGTCGACAGCCAGCAGCGCACGGGCGTCCCGCATATCTTCGCCATCGGCGATGTGGTCGGCCAACCGATGCTCGCCCATAAGGCCGTGCATGAGGGCAAGGTCGCGGCCGAGGTTGCCGCCGGCGAAAACCGCGCCTTCGACGCGGCCGTGATCCCATCGGTTGCCTATACCGACCCCGAGGTTGCCTGGGTTGGCCTCACCGAGACGGAGGCAAAGGCCAAGGGCCTTAAGGTCGCCAAAGGCGTCTTTCCTTGGGCGGCGTCGGGCCGGTCGCTTTCGAACGGCCGCTCGGAGGGGATTACCAAACTGCTCTTCGATCCCGCCGACGACCGGGTGGTGGGTGCGGCGATTGTCGGCACCAACGCGGGCGATCTGATCGCCGAGGTCGCGCTGGCCATCGAAATGGGCGCCGATGCCGTAGACCTCGGTCAAACAATCCACCCCCATCCGACCCTGTCGGAAACGGTGAACTTCGCAGCCGAGATGTTCGAGGGGACGATTACCGACCTCATGCCACCCAAAAACCGCGCCTAAGGCCGCGGGCACCGGCCCCGCCGGTGGCGTCGGCGCCGAACAGGTAGCGCGGCACCAGCATGAAGAACGCCCCGAAGAACGCCGCCGCGGCCCCGGTGGCCACAGACACCGCGTTCATCGCGACCACCTGCTCGCGCGGCACCAGGTG
>CALCPC010000364.1 GCA_937900975.1 uncultured Paracoccaceae bacterium | reverse complement strand
TCGGCCGACGGAATTCGTGACTTTACACGGATAGCGGCGTCGGATCCGACGATGTGGCGGGTTGAGGTTAAATCAAACCCTTCAGCGACGCTGGAGATACTCGGCCGCTTCACGGAGGAGCTTTTTGCGCTCCAACGCGCGATCCGCATCGGCGATGGGCCGCATTTGCACGACTATTTCAGCCGCACCCGCGCGATCCGGCGCGGCATTATCGATGCGGGGCAGGATACGGCGGCGCTGAATTTCGGGCGACACCCGGCGGTAGAGCCGGTGAAGGAGGGGGAGACGGGCGGATGATAGCAAGGCTTTTCTTGGCGCTCATTTTGCTTGCGCTCGCGGGCTGCGGGCGCGGCGGCCCGGATGAGGGGATCCTGGCGCGCGCGCTTGGCCTTCCGGCCGATGTCGGCGGGATTTGCGGCTTTGACGATATGCTGGGGCGAGAGCTTGGCGACATCGGCTCTGGCGGGGCCTGTGGGATCGAGGATCCGGTGAAGGTTTATGCCATCGGCGGGGTGAAGCTTGACAGCCAGCCGCGGATCAATTGCCGGACAGCGACGGCGCTGCGCAGTTGGGTGACGGGCCCGGCCCAGGACGCCGCGCGGGACGAGGGCGTCCTGGTGACCGATCTGCGGGTGGTCGCGGGCTATGCCTGTCGGCGGCGCAACAACCGTCCCTCGGGCCGATTGTCGGAACATGCGAAAGGCAACGCTGTCGATATTGCGGCGTTTACGCTGTCCGATGGAACCGTGGTGACGGTCTCCGACGATTGGTCGGGCTCGGATTACAGCGGTCTGATGCGCGCCTTTCACCGCACCGCCTGTGGGCCGTTTGGCACGGTTTTGGGCCCAAAGTCAGACCGGTTTCACCAAGATCACTTCCATTTCGACACGGCTGAGTATCGCAGCGGCCCTTACTGCAAGTAGCGGATCTGCGGCGCCGGGCCGATCGGGATCGGGCCAAGCCGCGTGCGACCGCCCGAGAAGTTGAGCCGGATCTTCAGCCGCGCGGCATCGCCGGTCGTCAGCGCGGCGGCCGTCAGCGCGCGGCGCAGGGTTTGCGCCTCGGCTGCCCCAATAGCGCCGGCGTTTTCGGCAAGAACCAGCATGGCCGGCCAGTTTTCAGCCTCCACCGACAGCGAACCGTCGGCACGGCCAAGGCTGTCAGCAATCAGCGCGCCGGAGGCCGTGATCGTCAGCGGCCCCCAGGTCAAGGCCACACGATCAATGTCGATTGAGCGCAGCGCCGGCGGCGCGCCATCGCCGGCGTGCCGGTCCAGCGGTTTGTCCAGGACGGGCGTTGCGCGCGCGTGCACGGGGCCGATGGTCGCGGGCAGCGCAGCGGTTGGATCAAGCTGGCGGCGAACGGGCTCTGGCAAGGTGAGGTCCGCGGCCCTGACATCGATTTCGTAGCTGTTCTCCGGCGCGTCGGGCGCGGGCACTGCGCGCAGCGCAAGCTGCCCACTACTGAGGCCAACCGCCCATCCCTGATCGCTGGTCACGCGCAGGGCACGGGTCTCGACAATGGTTTCGCGCAGCGCCAGGGCCGGCCCCGCGAACAGGTGAAGACTTGCCGCCATCCGGTCGGACGCGATGCTGAGGCTTTGGCCCATGCCGTCCAATGTTTGGCGCGGGGCCAGCGTCGCGATGACCTTGTTCGGCTGATAGGACAGCGCATAGATCCGCAAAGACGGTGTCGACCACCGCCAGCCGGTTTGCGGATCGACCAGCGCTAGATCGGTCATCACAGTGTCGAACCGGTTCGGAAACCCGGTCACGCGGACGTCTGCCGCCGTCGCCTCTGGCCGGTCGAGCCACGCCTGGATGGCTGTTTTTTTCGCGGTCGCGCCGACCCACCAATACCCGCTCCATCCAAGGCTGGCGACCACAAGAACACCGAGGAGAAGTCGTATCATTTTTGGATCCGATCTTTTGGGCTGACGCCGCCCGGGCAGAGAGGTATGTCCATGCGGCGGGACGACAAGGGACGGGACAAGGTATGGACGCCAGCGCGGGCTTTTGGGTTTTCGGCTATGGCTCGCTGATTTGGAACCCCGGATTTGCGGCGGAGGAGCGGGTTTTGGCCCGGCTTTCGGGGTATCGCCGCGCGTTTTGCATGGCGTCGATCGTCTATCGCGGCACGCCCGAGGCGCCGGGCCTTGTCCTTGCGCTCGACCGGCAAAGCGAGGCCGATTGCGCGGGCGTCGCGTATCGGGTGGCGCCGCGCGAAGGGGCCGCGACGCTTGCCTATCTCCGCGCGCGGGAGCTTGTGTCCTCGGCCTATTTGGAGGCCTTGGAGCCTGTTGAACTGGCCGATGGACGGCGCGTGCCCGCCCTCACTTATGTGATGGATCCAGACCACCACCAATATCGGGGTGATCTGTCATTGGCCGCGCAGGCCGACATTATCGCCCGCGCCGAGGGACCCGCTGGACCCAATCGGGAGTATCTTGAGAACACCGTCGCGGGCCTTGCAGATCTAGGGCTTGAGGACCCCGATCTCGAATGGCTGGCCCATCGGGTGCGCGGGCTGGGCTAAAGCTGTCTGCCCGCACGGTGTCCGCGCCCCGAGGGCAGCCAGCGGGACTGCGCCCAGGGGGTGGCCAGCGGTAGTGCGCTGGTCAAAGCGGGCGGCGGTGCGCGCGGGGTTTGGGGTGTAAAGCCGACCCCGAAAACGGTCGCATCGGGTCCGTCGCGCGCTTCGTTTCCCGCCCGCGTGTCCAGATCGGGGGATGCCACGGCTTTCGATCTGTGCCAACGTCGCGCGGACTTAAAGAGAGGTGTATCATGGCCGCAGTGCCCCCCATTTGCGAGACCGGCTGGCCCGCACCGGCGTTCCGCTTGCCGGCAACCGATGGTGCGACCTATGGGCTGGGCGATATCCAGGGGCCGCGCGGCACGCTTGTGATGTTTATTTGCAATCATTGCCCTTACGTCCTGGCCATCCTGGACCGGATGGTGCGCGATGCCCACGACCTGATGGATCTCGGCGTTGGTGTTGCGGCGATCTGTTCCAACGATGCGGTGGCTTATCCGGCCGACAGTTTCGAGAAAATGGCGGAGCTTGCCACCCAGGCCGGATTTCGCTTTCCCTATCTCCACGACGCCGATCAAAGCGTTGCCCGGGCCTATGATGCGGTGTGCACGCCGGATTTCTTTGGCTTCGACGCAGATCTGGGGCTGCAGTATCGCGGCCGGCTTGATGCCTCACGCGCGCGGCCGGGGCCGTCCGATCTGCGCCGGGATTTGTTTCTTGCCCTGCGCGACATCGCCGAAACCGGCACCGGGCCGGCAGAGCAGATCCCGTCGATGGGCTGCTCGATCAAATGGAAGGCGGCCTAGCCCAATTTTCGGTCCGAACGGGCGGGATGCGCTGATTTTGAACGTGTTTTCCGACAGAGGCGGTTTTCTTCTGCGCGACAAGGGCCCGCGTCACGCGATCCACGCCGGGACCCGTCTCTCCCCACCCCGGGTTCCGGGGCTGCGTCCCTCGGACGCTTGCGGCCCCTGCGCGCGCGCCCTACACAGAAGGCCAAGCAGCGCCGGGGGAGGGCGATGGCAGAGGACGACCGACCGAAATCCCGCGATCTAAGCCCTTTGCGGCGCCTTGCCCCCTTTCTCAACCCTTATCGCGGATACCTGGCGCTTGCGACGATCACGCTGATCCTGACCGCGCTTTTGTCGCTGACGCTGCCTTTGGCCGTCCGCCGGGTGATCGACGGTTTCAACGCCGAAAGCCTGGCGTTGATGGATGCCTATTTCGCCGCCGCCGTCGGGATCGCC
>CALCPC010000363.1 GCA_937900975.1 uncultured Paracoccaceae bacterium | reverse complement strand
CGCCACATTCCGCCGTCAACGCGGCGATGATGTCGCCGCGGCGCTTTTCCACGACTTCGGCCACGCGGTTCAACAGCTTGGCGCGTTCGGTAAAGGCCAGTGCCGCCCAGTCGCGCTGCGCGTCGGATGCCGCCTGGATGGCGGCAGCGGTGTCCGCGCGCCCCGCGTCGGGCACTTCGGTCCAGGCCGTTCCGGTCGCTGGATTGAACACCTCGAACGTCTTGGCATCCGCGGCTTGCACCCACGCGCCGCCAACCGGCATGCCCTTTTGCGCAAAATGCGCGCCGATAACCTGATCGTGCGAAATATCGTCCAGCGCCATGGCCGGGTCCTCCCCTTGTTTTTGGCCGTCCCTGGGCGGTCCCCGCGTCTGGGGATCCTGTGGTCAGTGGATGGCTCGGATCCTCATCGCGGGCAGACGCCGCGCATCGTCTTCACCGACAAACAACCGTGCGTAGTCGAGCGTTGCGTTGGCATGCTCGCGCATCGCCATCTCGGCGCGCATTGCGTCGCCTTTGATGATTGCCTCGTGAATTATCGTATGCTGTGCGTGTCCGATGGACATGCGCAGAAACTCTCCATCCAACCGGTCGGGATTTGCCGCCACCGCCCCCAGCGCGGCCAAGGGCAAATGCCGCAGACACTCATACGCCATCCCAGCAAACTCGTTGCCCGACTGCTCCATAATGGTGGTGTGGAAAAGCGTGTTGGCTTCCTGATAGGTTTCCACATCCTCCATGGAAACCGAGTTTTTGCGAACGATGCTCTCTGACAGGCTCAGGGACTGTGCAAAGGCCTGTTTCGCGGCTTTCGACACCCCGTGCATCGCCATATAGCTTGCCGCGACACCTTCCAGCGTGCCGCGGGTCTGCAGGATTTTCTCGACATCCTCGATCTTGACCTCACGCACGACATAGCCGCGGCCGGGCAGCTTTTCGATCAGGCCGGTCATCTCAAGACGCGCAAGCGCAAGCTTGGCCGGTGTCCGCGAGACGCCCAGCTTTTCGGCGACGCTGACTTCGGAAATCTTCTCATTGGCAGCAATCTCCCCCTCCAAGATCATTCGCCGCAAGTCCGACATCACCCTTTGCTCCGCTTCCGCCACACCAAGCTCCTACTTTTGGCTACGTGAATTTCGAATCCAATTAGTGGCGTAGTGTCGCTGGGATCAAGCAATACACGCAACTATGGATTCGCTCAACAATTTTGAATCCATATTTTAGGCTATCTCCCGATTTTTCCGGTTTTCCCACATTAATGGATGCACTATGCTGGCGGCGGGGAGGCGTCGATGAAGCCATTTTCGTTCAGCGCAGGCGCGATGCGGGTCGAGTTCGGCCGCGGTGCCTTTGCCGCGATCCCGAAACTTGTCGAAGCGCTTGGGAAATCGCGGGCGCTGGTCCTGGCGACCCCGCACCAAAAACCGACCGCAGACCGAACGGCGGACTTGCTGGGCGCCAAAAGCGTTGGCGTCTTCGCCGGCGCGGTCATGCACACACCGGTCGATGTGACCAAGGCCGCGGCGGTCCACGCCGCATCGGTCAAGGCGGATTGCCTTGTGTCCATCGGCGGCGGCTCGACCACCGGGCTGGGCAAGGCAATCGCCTATCGCACGGGCCTGACCCATATCGTCGTCCCCACCACCTATGCCGGGTCGGAAGTCACCCCAATCCTGGGGCAAACCGAAAACGGGTTGAAAACCACGCTCAAAGACACGGCCGTGCTGCCCACCGCCG
The DNA here is from genome assembly GCA_937900975.1 of uncultured Paracoccaceae bacterium. Lineage (GTDB taxonomy): Bacteria > Pseudomonadota > Alphaproteobacteria > Rhodobacterales > Rhodobacteraceae > Algicella. Next base: position 169 of record CALCPC010000363.1, on the reverse strand, counting down.
TGCTCTACGACCCCGAGCTGACCGACGGGCTGCCCCTTAAGATGAGTGTCGTCAGCGGGCTCAACGCGATCGCCCATGCCGCCGAGGCGCTTTATGCCGAAAACCGCAACCCGATCACGTCAATGATGGCGGTGGAGGGGCTGACCGCGATGAAGGCCGGCCTTGCCCT
>CALCPC010000362.1 GCA_937900975.1 uncultured Paracoccaceae bacterium | reverse complement strand
GATCGAGCAAGGGGCGGACTTTTTGATGCAGCACACCGACAGCCCGGCGGCCATGACCATTGCCGAAGAGACCTGGAAGGACGACACACCCGAAAGCGGCGTCTATGCCTTTGGCCAGGCGTCGGACATGAAACAGTTCGGGCCGACCGCCCGGCTGACCTCGATCATCGACAATTGGGCGCCCTATTACATCGCGCGGACCCAAGCCGTTATCGACGGCACATGGACGTCGATGGACACATGGGACGGCATCGCCCCGGGCATGACCGAGATCGGCGAATTTTCCGACCGCCTTCCGCCCGAACTCGCCGCCGAAGCGCAGGCGATTGTCGAAGCGGTCGCCGCGGGGGAGCTGCACGCCTTCACCGGGCCGGTGAACAAGCAAGACGGCACCCCATGGCTTGCCGAAGGGGAGACCGCCGACGATGCCACGCTGCTTGGCATGAATTTTTATGTCGAAGGCATCGACAGCGAACTTCCGAACTAAGACGCAAAGCCGCCCGCCACGGCCCGCACGACCCGCATTGTGCATGGGCCCGGCGGGCGGCCTTTGCCGCGCCGACCCCACCGGCCGAACGGGCCGGCGCTGTATCTGCGCGGGCCGTATCACGCCACAGTTTCGCCAGCCCACAATGTCGCTATAGTGCTGCGCAAAGCGTTTGAGCGGGGGAATTACGATGACTGGGATTTTTCGCGACGCCGGTCTTGGGCCGATTGGCGCCTGGACGGCTGCGCCGCTTCTTGAAGTGCGGGACGGACGCCTCAAGGAAGCGGTGTCGATCCTCGACGGGGTGACAGACGGGCCCGAGGCGGCGGCGACGGTCGCCGTCGCACCGGTGGTGCGGGCAGCGGTCGAACTGCGGTTGGCGTTCGACCCGGTCGCACCGCGTGAGGCCGCGTCGCCAACCGTTAGCTTGCGCGAATACACTTGGATGGCGCTCGACGCCACGGATACCCGCACCGACCCTTTCGGCATCAACGTGCCCGAGGTGATCGGCCCGGATTTTGCAGGCGTCTTTGGCCCCGCAGGCTGGCAGCAGGTGCCCGGTGGCGTGATCGGGACGATCCGAAACTCCACGATCTCAACGATCAACGGCTTTGACGCCGATATCAACGTGAACGCCGTGACCGGACAGACCGTCCTTGCCATCCGCAGCACCGAGCTTGGCGCAGCGCTGGACGGCGCCAGCCTTTCGGGCGCCAACCGCGCCACCGCGACGGCGCTGCAAGACGGGCTTGCCGCCGCTGCCGTAAACCCCGAACAGGTGCTGACAGCCGACGTTTTGACGCTGTTCGGCTATTACCAGGACGGCGGCGACAGCTTGGTGGCCAGCCTGCGCGATATCGACGATCTGACGGATTTTCTGACCGATAATGCCGGGCTCAACTTCTTTGAGGCGCTGGCGCTTGCCGGTGCGATCTCTGGCCTCTCCTTCGCCTTGGAAGACGCGATCCGCGATATCGCCGTCCTGGGCGAGGCCATTTTGGTCGGCCAGGCCACGGATGCGATCCGCGCCGCAATCGAAACGGCTGCGGCCTTCGACAACGACACGTTCAGCGTGACGGGCCATTCGCTCGGCGGTGGTCTGACGGCCTATTTGACGGCGGCCCTGGGCATCGAGGGCACGGCGTTCGACCCCGCGCCCTACGCCAACATCCCCTTTTTGGAGGAATTGCGGACCACGGCCGAGACGATCCTGGCGGTCGAGTATCCAGAGCTCGACGCCGAGACGCTGGGCTTCGATTTCAGCGCCCCGGCAGCGCAGGCGCTGGCCGATGGGTTGGACATCTACCGGCTTGACGGAAGCTTTGTCGAAGATCTCTATCGCGACCTTGATCCCGCGCTTTTGCCCGAGGGCGCGGGCACCGACACGATCATCGATCTTAACGCGCCCGGTGCCATCGGCTTTTCTTTGCATTCGATGGAGTTGCACGCGCTGGTGATCGACAGTGCCCTGCGCGAAGACCGGGTGGACGTGGAGGATTTGGCCGACGCGCTGCCGTCGCTTGTCCGCCTTTTGACCGACGGCGCGCTGCTGGGGCGGGAGACGTTGGTCGCCGACGATTTCTCACCCGTTTTGCGCGCGCTTCTCACCGACGATGCGCTTTATGCCGAGTTCGAGACAGGGCTTGCCGACGTCATCGACGCGGGGCGCTCTGGCCGCGCGGAGGAGGCGCTGGTTGCGGATGTTCTGACGGACATCGCCGACACGGCGGCGGAGCGTTACGGGACACCGTCGCCGTTCTTTGACGGCCCCGACCTCTTTGACCTGGCCTAAAGCGTTTGGTGGAAAACCCGACCCCACAACGCGGCCCGGGACCAACGATTTCAACGCGTTATGGGGTGTTTCGTGTTTTAGAGCAATTTCCGTTCACATTGGATCAGAAATCGCTGTCTCAAGATCAGCAGGATGCTGATCTTGAACGCGTTTTCTGACGATGACTGACTCACTTTGAACGGAAAATGCTTTAGGTCTTTCACGAAACACTATGTATCCCGTCATGGCGGGGTCAGTCGCGGGTCAAAGCAGCGAAAGCTCCACCCTGCGGCTTCAGCCGTTCGGGTACGGGACAGCGTTTGTATCTCTGGCAGCAATGTACGTCGCCGCGGCCCGAACGGGGTGCCGAGTGACCCCGCTGGCCACGGCTCTCAGAAGCGCTGTAACTATCGGCCTGGCATCGCCGCACGGAGCGGCGCAGGCCCCCCGCCCCGCCCGTTAGGCGGACGGAGGGCACGCCCCGGTCAGCCCATCAGGCTGCGCGCTTGGCCAATCCAATCGTCGCGCAGGATGCGCCCTGGCAGGCTGCCGATCTTGGATTCGAGCGGGCCCACGTCTTCGGGGCTCCAATCTGCGATCTGGCGAAAGCTGGTGATCCCCTCGGCCTCAAGCGCGCCGGCCATCTTCGGCCCAATGCCCTTGATGGCTGTCAGGGCGTCGACATCGGCCGGCTCCTCAGCCTTTGG
>CALCPC010000361.1 GCA_937900975.1 uncultured Paracoccaceae bacterium | reverse complement strand
AATCTGGATTGCGCCAGAGTGGTGGCACGACGATCCAGATTGGCGCAGCGGCGCGCGCGATTATTGGCGCATAGAGACGACGGAGGGCACCCGGCTTTGGCTTTTTGAGGTGCGCGCGCCCGATCGATCCGGCGGCTGGTTTGTCGAAGGCGACTTCGGTTAACCCGCCTGCCATGCGTCTGGCGCATAGCGGGCTTCGCGAACCGGCCGTTGTCCAAGGGCCTTCCGCCAACCAAATATGCCCCAGACCCAAACGTACCCAGTCAAGGAGAGACCAATGGCCGAGACCGCGTTCCACAGCCCCGCCACCGCAGAAAGCCCGCTTCGGCAGGCCTTGTCCGGGCTTCTCCACCTCCCCACGGCGTTTGCGGATGCCCATGTTCGTGCGCGGGAATTCGAGCGTCTTTCCGCGCTGAGCGATGACGCCCTAGCCCGAAAAGGTCTGACCCGCGCAGAAATCGCCCGGACGGTCTTCCGCGACGTTTTGGAGTGACCCTGTCCTCAACACAGACTGGTTAACCCTTCCTTACAGCCGCCCTTCCAAACTTCACCGTATTTTACGAGAATAGAAGACAGGGGCGCCGATCTGCGCTATTGTTTGGCCATAAAGTATGGGTAAACAGAACCTGTAAAGATTGGATGCGTCATGGTGTGTGCTGTGTTGAAGTCTGTAGTTTTGCGTGTGCTGCCGGTTGCAGCGATCTTGATGACCGGCGCCGCCGGCTCGGCGATGGCCGATGGCGCGGTCGTAACCCTTAAACTGTCCGCGACGCCCGTTGCCCTAACCGGCCGGCTGATATCGGCGGAGGGGCCCCATTACATCGTGGAAACCCGCTTTGGTGTTGTCGATGTCGCCAAATCCGCGGCAGAGTGTCGGGGATGCCCCGGCGGTCTGGTGTTCGCCCGCGCAGAATGACGCGGGCCACACCGGCACACTGGCCATGAGAACAAAACGGGACTAAACGGGAACCGCCCGCCTGGTGGAACCGCATGCCCTTTGTTGAACTGAGCGCCACATCGAATTTTACCTTTCTGACCGGCGGCAGCCATGCGGAGGAATATGCCCTCCGCGCGGCTTATTTCGGCTTTCCCGCGCTGGCGATTGCCGACAGAAACTCCGTCTCGGGCATCGTGCGTGCCCATACCCGCCTTCAGGAAATCGCCCGCGCCGTGACCGCGGCGCGCGCAGGCGATACCGAGACCTTGGCGACCCTCGGCCTCGACTTGCCCGCGGACACGATTGTCCCCCGGCTCTTACCGGCAGCCCGTGTCCGGCTGCTCTCTGGGACGGAGGTGACGGTGCTGCCCTCGGACCGGGACGCCTGGGGGCGTCTGTCCGCGCTCCTCACTCTTGGGCGGCGGCGGGCGGAGAAGGGCGATTGCCACCTGACGCTCGACGATCTTTTGGCGCATGGCGCGGGTCAGCGTCTTTTGCTTCACCCCTCCGACCACACCGCATGGCGGGGGGAGGCTGAGGCGCTTGCCGATGCCTTTCAGCCGACGCTCGGGCTGGCGGCGGCGCCGCACTACGATGGCGGCGACCGCGCGCGGTTTGAGCGGTTGGCCCGGCGCGCCGAGGCGCTGGCCGTGCCGATGCTCGCCACCGCCGATCCGATCATGCACCACGGGTCGCGCCGCCGGTTGGTCGACATTCTGACCTGCATTCGCGAGGGGCTAACGGTTGAAACCCTGGGCCGCCGCGCGCAACCGAACGCCGAGCGACGCCTCAGGCCCGAGGCTGAGATGCTGCGCCTCTTCGCGGGGCACGAGGACGCCGTCCACCGCACCGGGGATTGGGCCGCGGCCTGCCAGTTCGACCTTGCGAGCCTGCGCTACGAATACCCGTCTGAAGTGACGGATGGGGAGGCACCGCAGGCCCGGCTGACGCGCCTGACCGAGGAGGGGTTGCGCTGGCGTTATCCCGATGGCATCCCCCAGGATGCCCGGCAAAAGGCCGACCACGAACTCGCGCTGATCGGCAATATGGTCTATGAGACCTCTTTTCTGAAAGTCCAGGATGTAGTGGCATTAGCGCGGTCGCGCGGGATCATCTGCCAGGGGCGCGGCTCGGCCGCGAACTCTGTCGTGTGTTTTGCGATGGGCGTCACCTCCGTCAGCCCCGAGATCGGCACCATGGTGTTTGAGCGGTTCGTGTCCGAGGCGCGCGACGAGCCCCCCGACATCGATGTGGATTTTGAGCATGAGCGGCGCGAGGAGGTGATCCAATACATCTATCAGCGCTACGGCCGCCACCGCGCCGGGATTTGCGCCACGGTCATCCACTATCGCGGCAAACGCGCGATCCGCGAAGTCGGGCGCGCGATGGGGCTTAGCCAGGATGTCATCGCCACGATGTCCAGCCAGATCTGGGGCTGGGGTTCGGCCGGCGTCACGCCCGAGCGGCTGGCCGAAATCGGGCTCGACCCCACGGACCGGCGGTTGGCGCAGACGCTGGACCTGGTCGAACAGATCCGCGGCTTTCCCCGCCATCTCAGCCAGCATGTCGGCGGCTTTGTCATGACAGAGGGGCGGCTCGACCACCTGGTGCCGATTGAGAACGCGACGATGGAGGACCGGACCGTCATCGCCTGGGGCAAGGACGATATCGAGGCGCTGGGCATCCTGAAGGTCGATGTGCTGGCGCTGGGAATGCTGACCTGCATCCGAAAGGCGTTCGAATTGTTGGAGATGCATCACGGCCTGGACTACTCGCTAGCGACGCTGCCGGCGGAGGATACCGAGACCTACGACATGCTCTGCCGCGCCGATTCCGTCGGTGTTTTTCAGGTGGAAAGCCGCGCGCAGATGAACTTTCTGCCCCGGATGCGGCCACGCACCTTCTACGATCTGGTCATTGAGGTCGCGATCATCCGCCCCGGCCCGATCCAGGGCGACATGGTGCACCCCTATATCCGCCGCCGGCGGGGGGAGGAGCAGGTCTCCTTCCCCTCTGACGCGCTGGGCGATGTGCTGGGCAAAACGCTGGGCGTGCCGCTGTTTCAGGAACAGGCGATGCAGATCGCGATCATCGGCGCCGGGTTCTCACCCGAGGAGGCCGACCGCCTGCGCCGCGCGCTGGCGACGTTCAAGAAAAAGGGCAAGATCGAGCTTTTTCGAGAGCGGTTTTTGACGGGCATGAAGCGGAACGGCTACCCCGAGGATTTCGCCGAACGGTGTTTTTCGCAGATCGAGGGCTTTGGCTCCTACGGGTTTCCGGAAAGCCATGCGGCGTCTTTCGCGCTGCTCGTCTATGCCTCCGCCTGGATCAAATGCCACCATCCCGGCATCTTTGCCTGCGCGCTGTTGAACGCACAGCCGATGGGGTTTTACGCCCCCGCCCAGATCGTCCGGGACGCCCGCGCCCATGGGGTAGAGCTGCGGCCCGTCGATAGCAACGCGAGCTATTGGAACAATGTGATGGAGCCCGACGGGCGCGGCGGCCTTGCGCTGCGCCTCGGCTTTCGCCAAATCAAATCGATGCGCGAGGAGGAGGCGAACTGGATCGCCGCCGCCCGTGGCAACGGTTATCCGGGCGTAGAGGATGTCTGGCGCCGTGCCGGCACCCCGCCCCGCCTGTTGCGCATTCTGGCCGAGGCCGACGCCTTCGCCAGCCTCGGCATGGGCCGGCGCGACGCGCTTTGGCAGGCAGAGGCGATATCGGGCGACACGCCGCTGCCGCTTTTCGCCAATGGGCTAGAGGGCGAGGGGATCGCAGAACCTGCGGTAGCACTGCCCGCCATGACCTTGGGGGAGGAGGTGGTCGAGGATTACGCCGCGCTCCGCCTGACACTCCGCGCGCATCCCATCGCGCTTCTCCGGGCGGAGTTGACGCCAGGATGGCCGCCGCCTGTCACTTAAGTCACAGCCAGGCCGCGCAGCTTCCGGCAGTCTTGGACGATGATGTCCCAAATCCTCGCCCTCGTTTTTATCGCGATTGTCTCGATCACCTTGGTCGGCGACTGGTTTTTGAAGAAAGCGTCGATGAGCGACAATTGGGTGACAAGCCCGTACCTTTTGGCCGGGCTGTTCTTTTACATGGTGTCGGGCGTGGGCATCGTGGTCGCGATGCGGCACATGTCGCTGGCGGAGGTTGGCGTCTGGTACGCTGTCCTCACGATCCTTTTCATGACCGGGCTCGGCGTTTTCGCCTTCGGCGAAACGCTGACACTGCGGGAAGGGGTCGGCATCGTTTTGGCCTTTGCAGCGCTGGGCTGCATGGCGCGCTTTGCCTAAAGCGTTTCGTAAAAGACCTGGCGCGCACAGCGCTGCCTTAAATCAACGATTTCAACGCAGCAGGGGGTGCATTCGGCCGTCTGCGGCGCTTGTCAGCCGCAGAAAACACCCGTGACCACGCCGTTTTCGTCAAGCGTGATGTTCATCCGATCCGGCCGCACATCCTCGGTGATCGCATCGCCGGGATTGATGAACCGCGTGACCGTGGCCGGGAAGGTCGCATCGGTCAGGTCGATTAGGCTTTGTCCCACCAGATCGCCCGCCTGGTTCGCCCCGCATTCAGCGGCCCCGATGCCACCCGTTTCACAGCCAGCGACAAGGATGGCCATCAAAATTGCCGTCATTCGCATCGCGTTCTCCTGCTCTGTCCGGCGCTTTTGCGCGTCTTTTGGCCCAGTGAATCACGCCGGACGGCGCAAAGCAAGCGACGCGAAACCAGAGGCCAGCAACAGCAGCACCCCCAAAAGCGCCAGCGCATCCGGTAAATCGCCAAAGATGACAAGGCCCAGCACCGTCGCCGCGACCAGTTGGAAATAGACGAACGGGGCAAGCCGCGTCGCCTCACCCGCGCGATAGGCGAACAGCAGGAGAAAGTTGCCAAGCATCGAAAACAAGCCGCTGAGCAGCAAAAGCGGTCCCATCGCGCCCCCGATTTCCGGCGTATCCGGCAAACCGGTCGGTGTAAGAACGCCTCTTACCACCAGATGCTGCGCAAAAAGCAGCGGCATGGGCGGCGTGGCTGAGGATAGCCAACGCCCCGTCGTCAGGTAAATGCCGTAAAGTACGCCGGCCAGCGCTGCGAATGTGACGCCTGGTGTCATGCCGAACCCCGGCTTCACCACCAAAAGCACACCGCAAAAACCAATAAACAACAGCGCGGTCTGCGCCGCGCCGATCCTCTCCCCCAAAACCAGGGCGGACAGAAAATAGCTGAGGATGGGGCCGATAAAGAAGGCACCGAAAACGGTCGCCAAATCCTCCGCCGCCACGCCGCGCAGAATAGCGCTGACCGCCGCGCCGATCAAAACGCCGCGCAGCAGCACACGCCAATCCATAAGCCCCGCAAGCCGAAAGTTACGGCGATTGACGAACGGCAGGATCAATAAAAATCCGACACCGAACCGCGCCCAGGCGATAAACGTCGTCGGCACGGCATAGTGCTGCACCAAAAGCTTTGCCATCGCGTCGCCTGCGGGAATGCAGGACATTGCGATCAGCATGATGCCGATGGGGCGCCAGGGAATGGGCTCTGACAAAGGGTCCTTGCGTCAGCCTTTTCGGTTCATGCGGTTGTCGATCAGCTCGTCCACGACCTGCGGCTCCGCAAGGGTCGAGATATCGCCAAGCGCGCCGAAATCATCCTCGGCGATTTTGCGCAGGATGCGGCGCATGATTTTGCCAGACCGGGGTTTCGGCAGGCCCGGCGCCCATTGGATCAGGTCCGGTTTGGCGATAGGCCCAAATTCGTGGCGGACCCAATCGCTCAATTCCTTGCGCAGCACTTCGTCGGGCTCAATCCCGTTCATCAGCGTAACATAGGCATAGATGCCCTGGCCCTTGATGTCGTGGGGATAGCCGACGACAGCGGCTTCGGCGACTTTCTCATGCGCGACCAGCGCGCTTTCCACCTCCGCCGTGCCCATGCGGTGGCCCGAGACGTTGATCACATCGTCGACCCGGCCGGTTATCCAGTAGTAGCCGTCCGCATCCCGCCGGCAGCCATCGCCGGTGAAGTAATAGCCTTTGTAATCCGAGAAATAAGTCTTCACAAACCGCTCATGATCGCCCCAAACGGTCCGCATTTGGCCCGGCCAGGAGGTTTTCATGCACAACACGCCCTCCGCCGCCGTCTCGTCGATCTCGACACCGCTTGTTGGATCGAGGATCACGGGCTCTACCCCGAAAAACGGTTTGGTGGCAGAGCCCGGCTTTGTCGGGATCGCGCCGGGAAGGGGTGTGATCAGGTGCCCGCCGGTTTCGGTCTGCCACCACGTATCGACAATGGGACAGCGGCCCTTGCCGACAACGTCGTTGTACCAATTCCAAGCTTCGGGATTGATCGGCTCTCCCACCGTGCCAAGAAGGCGCAGTGACGACAGGTCGGCCTTTTCAACCCATTCTTTGCCCTTGCCCATCAGGGCCCGGATCGCCGTCGGCGCGGTGTAGAACTGATTGACCTTATGCTTTTCGCAGACCGACCAAAAGCGAGAGGCATCGGGATAGGTCGGCACGCCCTCAAACATCAGCGTCGTGGCGCCGTTGGCCAGGGGGCCATAGACGATATAGCTGTGCCCGGTCACCCAGCCGACATCCGCCGTGCACCAGAACACATCCCCATCGTGGTAATCGAACGTGTATTCATGGGTGATAGCGGCGTAAACCAGATAGCCTGCCGTCGTGTGGACAACGCCCTTGGGCTTTCCGGTAGAGCCCGACGTGTAGAGGATGAACAAAGGATCCTCGGCACCGACCTCCTCGGGCGGGCAGTCGTCCGCGACCTCCGTCTCCACCTCATGCAGCCAGTGATCGCGCCCGGCCACCCACGCGACCTGTTGGCCGGTGCGGCGAACGCACAGCACCTTTGGATCCTCGGCCGTATGGTTCAAGGCCTGGTTGACGTTATCCTTCAGGTTGGTCACGCGCCCGCCGCGCGGCGCGCCATCGGCGGTGATCACGACCTTGGCGCGGCAATCGTCAACCCGGTTGGCCAGCGCATCGGGGCTGAACCCGGCGAAAACGATGGAGTGGATGGCGCCAATCCGCGCTGAGGCGAGCATGGCATAGGCCGCCTCTGGGATCATCGGAAGGTAGATCACGACCCGGTCGCCCTTGCCGACGCCCATTGCTTTCAGCACATTGGCAAAGCGGCAGACATGGGCGTGAAGCTGGCGATAGGTGATGTGCTCTGCGGCGTCGTTGGGGTCGTCCGGTTCCCAAATGATGGCGGTTTGGTCCGCGCGGGTTGCCAGATGCCGGTCGATGCAATTCGCGGCCACATTCAGCGTGCCGTCCTCGAACCATTTGATCGAGACATCGGGATGCGCATAGCTGACGGTGCGCACGGTGGAAAAGGGTTTGATCCAGTCCAGCCTCTGCCCATGCTCTGCCCAAAACCCGTCCGGATCGCTGATCGACCGGGTATACATCGCCTCATAAGTTGCGGCATCGATATGCCAGGCGCGGCCATCGGTTGGTGCCGGTGCGGCGATCGTATCGGACATTACTTCCCCCGTTTACGGTTTTGTTTGACGCGGGCGACCCCACGTTCTGGGGGCAGAGCGGCCCCAAGCCCCGTTTAGCGTGGAATACGCGGTCCTGAAAGGGCGCCGAGGCGCCTAGATCGCCAGATATTCCTCACGCAGTTCGGCGTTGTCGAGCACCTCCTGCGCCGTCCCGTCGAAAACCACCTGCCCCATGTCAAGGATTACCGCGCGGTCGGCAAGCTGCAGCGCCGCAATCGCGTTTTGCTCCACGATGATGGTGGTCATGCCAAGGCTTTTGATCTCGGCCAGCGTGCGCTCAATCTCTTGGACGATGACGGGCGCCAAACCCTCATAGGGCTCATCCAGCAGCAGAAGTTTGACATCCCGCGCCAGCGCCCGACCGATGGCCAGCATCTGCTGTTCACCCCCCGACAGGGTCACGCCCTCCTGCTTGGCACGCTCTCCAAGCCGCGGGAAAAGCTCATAAATCCGCTCAATCGACCAGCCAACGGGCGGCGCGATCTGCGCCAGCTTCAGGTTTTCCTCCACCGTCAGACCGGGGATGATGCGCCGGTCCTCCGGCACCAGGGCGACGCCCTCGCCGCTCGCTTCGTGAGACCGCATCCGATGCAGGGGTTTGTGGTCGAGCCAGATCTCGCCATGCGTCACCATCGGCTCATCAACCCGGGCGATGCTGCGCAAGGTCGAGGTTTTACCGGCGCCGTTGCGGCCGAGCAAGGCCAGGATCTCACCCTCATGCACGTTAAAACTGACGCCCTGGACGATATAGCTTTCGCCGTAATATGCGTGGATGTCGTGGACCGAACAATAGGCCGGCTCCTGGCGCGGAAGATGGCCGGCCGAAGCTTTGGAATAGTCTTCGTCTTGCAGCGTCATACCTGCGCCTCCCCCAGATAGGCTTCCCGCACCTTGGGGTGCCCTTTGATGTTTTCGGGCACATCTTCGACCAGTACCGTGCCTTGGGCGAGCACGCTGATCTTGTCGGCAAGGCTGAAGACGACGTGCATATCGTGCTCGATCACCACCTTTGTAATGCCCCGGCTTTCGCCAATGTGTTTTAGAAGATCGATGGTGCGGTTGGTGTCGGCGCGCGCCATGCCGGCCGTCGGCTCATCCAGCAGCAAGAGCTTGGGGTCCTGGACCAGGCACATCGCCATCTCTAGCCGGCGTTTGTCGCCCCGGCTCATCTCGCTGGCGGTCATGTCAAGCTTGTCAGCCAGTCCGACATCCTCAAGCGTGTGCTCGGCATGGTCGCGGATCTCCGCCTCGTCCTGGACGCGCTTGAACGGGTTCAGTTTGTAGGCCCCATCGCGTTTGGCAAAGGCCGGGATCATGACGTTTTCGATGACCGTCAGATCGGTAAAGATCTCAGGCGTCTGGAAAACGCGGCTGACGCCGGTTTGGTTGATCTCATGCGGCTTGATGCCCAGAAGGCTTTGCCCGTTGAACATCACGCTGCCGGTGTCGGGCACAAGACGCCCCACAAAACAGTTGAGCAGCGTGGATTTGCCCGCCCCGTTCGGCCCGATGATGGCGTGGACCGACCCTTCGACAACGTCGAGATTGACGTTGTTGAGCGCTTGCAAACCGCCGAAGCGCTTGTTGACGTTTTGAACCTCTAGGATGCCCATCTGCCTTACTCCGCCGGGGTGCCGGCCGCTTTGCCGGATGTTGGGCTTTCCTTGCCGCGGAACCGGCCGCGCACCCAGCCCGCGATCCGCTGGCCGCCCTCAACCAAACCGCCGGGAAGGAAGATGACGACGGCCATGAACATGATGCCCAGCGTCAGATGCCAGCCCTTGCCGATAAAGGGATAGATCATGGCGACCACCGCGTCCTCTAGCCCATCGGGCAGCCAGTAAAACCACTGGTGCAGGATCGTGTCGTTGATCTTCGAGACGATGTTTTCCATGTATTTGATAAAGCCCGCCCCCAGCACCGGCCCGATCAACGTGCCCGCACCGCCGAGGATCGCCATCAGCACAACCTCCCCGCTTGCGGTCCAGAACATCCGCTCTGGCCCCACCTGGGTGTCCATCGCGACCAGCAAGCCGCCGGCCAACCCCGCATACATGCCCGAGATCACGAAGGCCGCCAGGGTGTAGGGTTTTGAGTTGAGCCCGGTATAGTTCAGGCGTTGTTGGTTGGTCTTCACGCCCCGTAGCATCATCCCGAAGGGAGAGCGGAAGATGCGGATCGACACATAAAACGCGGCCAGCATCATGATCGCCGCGAAATAATAGCCGAAATTGAACGTGAACAGCCAATCGCCGACCGACCATTCCAAACTGTCGCGCATCTTCACGCCGAAAAGCCCGGCCGTTGGTGTGGTGCCCTCGGCCAGCGCGCCGTCGAAGATGCGGGGGTCGTTCACCTTGGGCTGCAGCCCGGTCTCCCCCCCCGTGATCGGGGTCAGCACGGAATAGGCCATCGCAAAGGACATTTGCGCAAAAGCCAGGGTCAGGATCGAGAAATAGATGCCAGAGCGGCGCAGGCTGATATAGCCGACGACCAGCGAAAAGAGGCCCGCAAAGATCACCGAGGCGATGATCGCCGGGATCACATTCATCGTCAGAAGCTTCATCATCCAGATCGCGGCGTAAGAGCCGACGCCAAGAAACGCCGCATGACCGAATGAAAGATAGCCGGTTAGCCCAAAGAGGATGTTGAATCCGATGGCGAAAATCCCAAAGATCACAAAGCGTTGCATCAGATCGGGATAGCCCGCGTTAAACTGTGCGAAGGCCGAGCTTTCTGGAAAAGGGTTCAGGATGAACGGCGCCAGAAGCGTGATGATGACGACGAACAGAAACAGGCCCGCGTCTTTTTTTCCAAGTTTCAGCATGGCTTAATCCTCCATCACGCCTTTGCGGCCCATCAGCCCGCGCGGCAACGTCAACAGCACGACGATGGCGACGAGGTAGATGATGATCTGGTTGATGCCCGGAATGATCTCGACCACGAAGGGCAGCGAGGCAAAGCTTTCGAGGATGCCGAGAAGGAACCCGGCCGCCACCGCCCCAGCAAGGGAGCCCATGCCGCCGACCACGACAACCACGAAGCTCAGCACAAGAAAATCCATGCCCATGTGGTAGTTAGGCGAGTTGATCGGCGCATACATCACCCCGGCGAGCCCCGCGACACAGGCCGCAAGCGCGAACATGATCGTAAAGCGGCGGTCGATGTTGATGCCAAGCAGGCCCACGGTTTCTCGATCCGCCATGCCGGCGCGGACGACCATGCCGAAGGTGGTGTAGCGCAGGAAAATGAAGACCGCCCCCATCACGACCGCGGCAAAGACAAAGTAGATCAGCCGCCAATAGGGATAGATGATTGAGCCGGGGTCGAACCCAACGGCGGCGCCAAAGTCAAAGCTTCCGGCAAAGACCGGGGGCGCCGGTGTCGGAATCGGGTTGGCGCCGTAGAAATATTTCACCACCTCTTGTAGGACGATGGCCAGGCCGAAGGTCACAAGGATCTGATCGGCGTGGGGGCGCTTGTAGAAATGCTTGATCAGCCCACGCTCCATCACCAGCCCCACCAGAACCATGATCGGGATGGCGAACAGGATCGACAAGGGCACCGACCAGGCGATGATGCCGCCCCCGATCTCTGGCCCGAACCACGCCTCGATATAGGGCGTCTCGACCTTCAGCGGGTTGCCGAGGAAATCCTTCTTCGTGTCGTCGATGGTGGTGAACGACAGGCTTAGAATGCGGTTTAGCGTGACGGCACAGAAGGCGCCCAACATAAACAGCGCGCCATGCGCGAAATTCACCACCCCAAGCGTGCCGAAAATCAGCGTCAAGCCAAGCGCGATCAGCGCATAGGCCGAGCCTTTGTCGAGCCCGTTGAGGATTTGCAAAAGGATGACTTCCATCGGTCCGTCCCATCCGAAGCGCAAGCGCGCCCGGCCCGCTTGGCCGGCGCGGAGTTTTGGGGAAGGGTGGGGCAGAAGGGCCCCACCCCAAAGGCGCGTCAGGCGCCTGGGTTGCAGGTGCCCAGCGTCGCGCCCGAACCGCCAAACTGCGGGTGATCGGGCGCGTAGGTGACCTGAGACACCGGCGTAACCTCGACGATTTCAAGAAGGTCGAACTCGCTGTCTGGGTTCTCTTTGCCCTTCACGACCAGCACGTCTTTAAAGCACTGGTGATCCTCGGCCCGGTAGAGCGTCGGACCGTTGCCCATCCCGTCGAACTCATACCCTTCCAGCGCTTCGACAACGGCGCACGGGTTGAAGGAGCCCGCGCGCTGCACGGCGTCAGCATACAGGATCGCCTGGACATAGCAGGTGTGGGCAGCCTGGCTTGGCGGGAAGCCGTATTTCGTTCCGAAGGAGCGGACGAACGCTTGCGACCCCGCATCCTGCAGCGACCAATGCCAGTTGGTGGAGCCGAAGATCCCCTTAACGTTGGCGCCGGCGCCCTTGGCCATCAGGCGGCTGTAAAGCGGCACGATGATCTCAAAATTCTTGCCGTTGACGATGCGGTCGCGCAGGCCGAACTGCACTGCATTGGTGAGGGAGTTCACCATGTTGCCGCCATAGTGGTTCAGCACCAGCACATCGGCATCCGATTGCAGAACCGGCGCGATATAGGACGAGAAATCGGTCTGCGTCAGCGGTGTTTTGACCGCCTCGATCGTGTTCCAGCCCATCGCCTCGGTCGAGCTGCGCACAGCCTCCTCGGTGGTGTAGCCCCAGTTGTAGTCGGCCGTCAGGTGATAGGCGTTGCGCGCCTCGCCATAGGCATTCTTCA
>CALCPC010000360.1 GCA_937900975.1 uncultured Paracoccaceae bacterium | reverse complement strand
GCGGCGCGGGCCCGCGTGCTGAAGCGCGCCGTGCGGGCAGGGCTATTAACCCCCGCGGACCTCGCCCGGGCGCTGTCTGCACCCTTGCCCCGGCGGCGCCATGCCATGCCAAACCTTGCGCCGCACCTCAGCGACCGCCTTCGCCGATTGGCGCCAGAGGTCGGTGTGCATGCCACAACGCTTGACGCAGATCTGCAAAAAAGCCTGGAGACGCTGGCCCGCGCGCATGTGAGGGCAGAGCCTGATCCCGCCCTGTCCGCCGCCATCATGGTGGCCGACCACGCCACGGGCGCTGTGCTGGCCCGGGTGGGCGCGGCGGCGTTCGGGGCCACGGCGCGGCGCGGGTGGATCGACATGACACGGGCCGTCCGCTCCCCCGGTTCAACGCTGAAGCCTTTGATCTATGGACTGGCATTCGAAACCGGGCGGGTGCATCCCGCGACGCTGATCGAGGACCGACCGCAGCGCGTTGGCCCCTGGCGCCCCAGCAATTTCGACGGCACTTGGCGGGGCTGGATGCCCGTTGCCGAAGCGTTGCGGACCTCCCGCAACCTGCCGGCGATCCAACTTCTCGACGCCGTAGGTCCCGTCACGCTGACCGCCCGTCTGCGGCGGTTGGGGACCACGCCGCATCTGCCTGGCGACGGCGCGCCTGGGCTTGCCATCGGGCTCGGCGGTGGCGGCATGACGTTAGAGGACCTTTTGCGCCTTTACGCGGGCCTTGCGCGGCCCGGGCCGCGGTCGCGGCTTCACGAGCCGCCGGGGCCCACGCGGCCCACGCCCGCGATCCTTGGACCGGTCGCGGCGGCCTATCTTCGCGACGCGCTGCGCGGCCCCGGCGGCATCGCGCTGAAAACGGGGACATCCTATGGCCATCGCGACGCTTGGGCCCTGGGCTATGACGGCCGTTTTGTCGTGGGCGTCTGGCTTGGGCGGGCCGATGCTGCGGCGGTGCCGGGATTATCGGGTCAGGGGCAGGCGGCGCCGCTGCTGCGCGCTGTGTTCCAGCATCTTGGGGCTGCGCCCGCGCCCTTCCCACCGATGCCAAGCACGGCCCTTACGCTGCCGGGGACCGCGCTTGCGCCGCCGCTCCGCCGTTTTGGCGCGGCGCGTGCGGGGGGGTTGCGGCTGGTCTTTCCCCCCGATGGGGCGCGGGTCGACCTCGGCCTCTCCACGGACCGTCCGCAGGCGCTTGTGGTCAAGCTCGCCGATGGGCGGCCGCCATTTCGGGTTGTTCTAAACGGCCACGTCCTGCCAGAGGTCGCACCGCGCCGCACGACCACGGTGCAAATCCGCGATGCGGGATTTCACGCCTTTACGCTGATCGATGCTCTCGGGGACAGTGTCTCGGGGCAGGTGGTTGTAGAATAACCCCTGCCCCAGAGCACTTGCAGTCTTGGCGGGTTCTCCGCCCTGGTGGGCCTGGGTTGCATCAAGCGAGCAGTTTAGTGGAGCGACACAACTCTAGCTCCGTTACGCAACGCTCAGCGGGGCTGAGAATTTCCCTGCCCCCCCACCAGTTGTCACGGGCGAGGCCCCCCCTCGCCTCCGTGAACCTGTGGACAGCGGTTTCGACCGCCGCCGCTATACGCTTGCCTCCTGTGGCGACCCGAAAAATTCCTTCACCGGAATGTCGAGCGCCGAGGCCAATCTGAAAAGTTCGTCCGACCGCACCGTGCGTCTAGCCGCCTCTACCGCGCGCAGATCGTCCGACCCGCTATCGCTCCAGGTCGCGAGTTGTTCCGCCGTAATGTTCCGGCGGGAGCGCGTCTCTGAAATGCGTTCGCCGATATGTTTGACCGTTTCCTCGAACATCGACCTCCACCCTTTGACCCAATTTTAGGGATTTCAGAGGGCGACGCTAGAAGGGCAAATTTGCAGCAGCCTACCCTTCGACCTTAGGTTGTGCCTTTGGAAACAAAATTATCATAAAGTGTACTATTCCATCTCCTTACCGAGGCGATGCTGAAAGGTGTCGATCGCCTTAGCAACTAGTTTTGCTTCGATTTCACAACTGTTTCTGAGCAATTCGTGCTTGATGTAGACCATCATTCTGAGGATGGCCTCCTTTTCCCGATCGCTCTGCGCATTCATCACTAAGTCCACCCGTTTCACTCCAGCTTTCTAAGGCATTTCTTCCAGTCCTGGATGCGGATCTGATCGCACCCGATGGCTTCCACTGGGATGCCGTGCTGGGGGATGCTGTTCCTGGCCTCCCCGCTGCAATTCAGCAGCACCTGAGCGTCGGGCACAAGCACAAGTCTGCATCTCAAATTCGCCACATCGCTCCGAAACGCGTTTGAGGACGAATCGTTCCGCAGCCCGAGCGCGAAAATCTCCGTGCATTCGGGCCGCGACAACACCGCCCGAAACTCACGATTGTCGAGCGGCGCGGCGCTGCGCCCCTCGAAAACCCGGTCCATCACCCGCGGGCGGCAACCGGGAAGCCAATGACCCGGCGGCAGCGCACCGTCCGGGCGCAGTCTGCGCCAAAAGGCCAGCGGCCAGCGATAGCGGCGCGCGGTCTCCAGCATGTCGCTCATCGCTGTGGTCTCGGCCAGGCTTGCGGGGCGGCCTGTCTCTGGCCCCTCGAACGCGCCAAACACCACCATCAGCGGAAGTGTTCGGCGAAACACTTGCGGGGCAGGTCGGATAATCGCGGTCATAGCGTCCCCTCCTGTCACTCGGCGGCAATGGGATAGGCAAGCGTGCGGGCGGCCGATTTCTCCAACACCCCGGTGTCGTCCCTGGCGCCTTCAGGCCGTATCTGATCGTAGGTATCTGTCTCATGCGGCAGGGCGTTGTCGGGCGGCGTGCCTCCCAAATCATTTCGGTAAAGGAGTATTCCGAGAACACGACCTGGCGCCCAGTGTCGGCGACGCGGCATCCTAAGGTCTTGTAAAAAGGCACCAAATCGTCGCGGACATGGCCCAGAACACGGGTAAAGCCTTTCCGCGCGCAATGCTCGAATGCCGCCCGGATCAGTTTAAGCGCAATCGCCGAGGTCCGGAACCGCTGCCGCACCGCCACCCGTTCGACCTTTGCAAAACCACCGAAATAGCGGATCCGAAGGCAGCCAACGGGCTCCCCCTCGACCCAGCCGATCATATGCGTTGCGCAGAAATCGTTGCCGTCGAACTCTTCATCGAACGGGCAGTCCTGCTCTGCCATATAAACCGCGGCCCGCACGGCGGTGACGCGCATCATGTCGTTCATGGTGCGCGCCGTGGTCACGCTCAACTCTGGCTCATGGTCGACCGGCGGCGCGAGACTGTGCGATGTAAAGTGTTGGCTGCCATCAGGCATTGGAACCCCCTTCCGTTGATTGAGAAAGGCCAGGCGCGGACGCCGCGCTCTGGCTGCGATTTGCGAGACGTCTGTACTCAAAAAGCCCGGGCGTCCGCGGGTCGTTGCGCGGGACAAAGCCCTGCGCCACCATGATCCGCCGCCCCCCGATGGTTGTGCCTGTGCCGTACAGGTTGGCCTGCCGGTAGCCTGGCATCTGCAGCCGTGCGGCAACCAAGGGTATCCCACCCGCAGCGATCCCCGGGGCATGCACACCCCATTTATAGATGGCAGCGACGGGCGCCCCATCGGCCGCGATATGGGCCATTGCGGGGTCATGCGCTGCGAACCTGCCCATTAAAAGGGCGCTCTGCCCCGCCTCTGACAGCATCACCATGGCATAAAACCCAAGGATCTGCTGGTTGGACCGCCTCACAATGGTCCAAATATTGTCGCGATTAGCCTGCCTTATACGCTCACATGTTGATCGATCAGCGAGTTGATCTGCGGCATTCGCATACTCTGGCGGGTAAACGGCGACTATATCTTCCGCCGTTGCGCGCCGAATGCTGACCCGTGATTGAGCCAGAGGTGCGGCGAGCGTATCAAACTCCTTAATTATCGATGTCATAGCGTGATACGAGCGACCTGTTCTAGTGATTTAGCCAGAAATCGGCGGACCAGTTCACGCGGATAACAAATGAGTTAACACTTTCCATCGGGGAGTGCAGGGTATAGTTTCGACAACAGGGCGATGCACAAACGCAGCAGGATACCATGTCGAAAGCAAAACCAGACCCGTCCTGGGACGATCTGAAAGTTTTTCTCAAGTGTGCGCGTACGTTAAGCTTCCGGGCCGCAGCCAAGCAGCTCAACCTGACATCCTCCACCGTTGTCCGACGGATCAGCGCGTTGGAGGAGGATTTGGGGTTTATCCTCTTTGACCGTTTGCCCAATGGGGTGCGGCTGACGCGCGAGGGCGCGCGGCTGGTCTCAAGCGCCAACCAGATCGAGCAAGGCGCGTTCGATTTTCAGCGCCGGCTTGAAACCTTTGGCGGCTCCAAACGGGGTATTGTGCGCATCGCCGCGACCGAGGGCGTGGGGACTTATTGGCTGATGCCGCGCCTGATTGAGTTCCAAAAGGGCAACCCGATGATGGTCATCGACCTGCGCACCAGCGAGGCGCCCGTCGATGTTGCCCGGATGGAGGCGGATATCGCGGTTCAATTCGAAGAACCGACAAACCCCAATGTGATGCGCAAGCGGCTCGGGGCGCTGCATGTCTACCCTTACGCCTCGCGCCGGTACATTGAGCTTTACGGCATCCCAAAAACCCGCAGCGACATGCTCGACCACCGGTTGGTCGATCAAGTCGGCCCGCAACTTGATGAGGGCGCGTGGCCGCGGTATCTGGAGATTGAGGATATCGAGGGCGTCGTTGGCATTCGCACAAACTCCAGCGCTGCGCATTTTTATGCGGTCGAGCGCGGTGCTGGCATCGGCGGGCTGGCCACCTTCACCTCTGCACTTGGGGTGAACGTCACGCCGATCGACATCGGCATCCACCACCGCATGGACATCTGGATGACATACCATCCCGATGCCCGTCGCACGCCCAGGGTCGCCACCATGATCGATTGGTTAAGCGCGGCGTTCGACCCGGTCAAATTCCCTTGGTTCCGGGACGAATTTATTCATCCAAGCTATTTTAGCGATTTCAACAGTGAGCATTGGCAAGACAGCGTTATTTCCGGATTTGCCGCGGCGGGTCTGGACCGAAATTTCTGACACCAGTTGGGCCAGCGATGCCGGATGCCACCAGACCTCACCGTCTGATCCCCTTTGTGCTGGCCGCATGCACTGGGGTCAGCATTCTTTCCACGGATCTGGTTGCGCCGTCGATCCCGGATCTGCCCAAGATTTTTGCGACCGACGCGCAAACCGCGCAAATGGTGGTGGGCATAAACCTTTTGGCCTATGCGCTTGCGCATCTTGTGCACGGTCCGATTTCTGAGGTTCTGGGCCGGCGTCTTCTGCTCCTATCGGCCTTCGGGCTGTTCGCTTTGGCCTCTATCGCCGCGATGTTCGCCGGCAGTATTGAGGCGCTTTTGGCGATGCGCTTTGTCCAGGGGCTGTTTTCAAGCGTCCCTTCGGTGGTCGTGATCCTGATTATAAGAGAGCTTTACGGACGCGCCGGTTCTGTCCGGGTGCTTGCGCTTTACGGTTTTGCCATCGGGGCGGCGCCGGCCCTTGGGCCCTTGATTGGATCCTATCTTCATGTCTGGTTCGGCTGGCGCGCTGGGTTTTTGCTGTGCGCGGTGCTTGCGCTGACCGTATCGCTGTGGGTCGCCTGGCTGGTCCCAGAGACCCTGTCGGCCAAGCGAACCGTGCGCCCGGCGGGCGTGGTTGGCGATTACCGAAGGCTTCTGACGCGGGGCCGCTATTTGCGGCCGGCGCTTGGCGGCTCGCTCGCCTTCGGTGCCTATTTTGCCTATATCTCCTCGGCGCCGCTTATTTTTCGCGATGTGTTCGACCTCCCGGTGCAGCGCTTTGGCCTGTCGACGCTGCTGATTGTGGGCGCTTTTATGGTGGGAAGTTTGGCCTCCGCCCGCGCCGCTGCCGCTGTGCCGGCTGAGCGTATGCTTGGCCTTTCGGCCCTTCTGCTTATCTTCTCGGTCTCGTTGCTGACCGTGCCCCTGGCGCTCGGGCCGCCGCGGATTGAGATGATGATGATCGCGATGACGCTTTACGGCATCGCCCTTGCCGGGGTGCTCGCCACGGCGCCCATCATCGTGCTGGACGCCGCGCCGGATCTGCCCCAGGGACAAGCCTCTGCTTTGCTTGGGGCCTTGCAGCTTGGGGCTGGCGCGGCCGCCGGTTTGATCTCGGGCGCCTTTTACGACGAAACGGTTGTGTCGATGGTGCTGACGATCTCGGCCTTCGCGGTGTCTGGGGCGCTTTTGCTTCTTCTGCCGCACATTCGGGTGCGCGCTACCGCTTGACCTGCTCTTCCGGTATCAGACCGCGCGGGGCAAAGCGCAGAACCAAAAGCAGGATCAGCCCCATCAAAAACAGCCTCAAATGCGGGCCTGCGTCGCGCAACCGGTCATAAAGCACCGTGTCGGGATCAAGGCCGGATGTCAGCGCCGCCATCACTAAAGGCCCCGCCGTCTCGACCTCGATCCACAGAAACCAGACCAGAAACCCGCCGAGTATCGCCCCGCGGTTGTTGCCGGATCCGCCGACAATCACCATCACCCAAATCAGAAACGTGAAGCGCAACGGGTTGTAGGTGCCGGGCGTAAATTGCCCATCCAGCGTTGTCAGCATCGCCCCCGCGATGCCCACCACCGCCGAGCCAAGCACGAACACCTGCAAATGCCGCCCCGTGACGTCCTTGCCCATCGCCTCGGCCGCGTCACGGTTGTCACGGATCGCCCGCATCATCCGCCCCCACGGGGCGTTAAGCGCGCGCTCCGCCAGCACGTACAGCACCAAAAGAACTGTGGCAAAAAGACCGGTGTAACACAGCTTCACAAAGACCGACGCAAACAGCGCCGGCTCTTGGCCCAACCGCGCCGCAAGCGCCAGAAACCACGGTGCCTCCTGCAGCGCGACCTCATAGGGAACCGGCCGCGGCAGGCCGGTCACATTCTTTACCCCGCGCGTCAGCCAATCCTCGTTCTTCATCGTGAAAATCAGGATCTCGGCAATCCCAAGCGTCGCAATCGCCAGATAGTCAGAGCGCAGGCCAAGCGCGACCTTCCCGATCACCCAAGCCGCCCCCGCCGCCAGAACGCCGCCGACCGCCCAGCTGAAAAGCACCGGCAGACCGAACCCGCCGAGATAGCCAGTCGCGGCGGGGTTCACGGCCTCGATCGCCTCCGACCCGCTTTCGTAGCTAAGCCGCGCCAGGATATAGCCGACCGCCACCGCCAAAACGGTGGCCGCCGTGCGGGCCCGGCCGGAAAGGCGCCGGCGGAGAAAGACAACCGCCCCGATGGTCACAGCAACCGCCAGACCGGCCAGCAAAACGGCCCCGCCCCCCGCCGACCAAGCCGCCGGAACCGGCGGCATCGCGATCAGGACCGTCGCAACCCCGCCGAGTGCGGCAAACCC
>CALCPC010000359.1 GCA_937900975.1 uncultured Paracoccaceae bacterium | reverse complement strand
GACGTGTGCGCTTGCGGTGCAGGCGCTGGCCACGCCGGGTGTTGCGACCCGGGATGATAATTTGGTGGATATTGCACCGACCGAATGGTTCGACCTCGTGCGCGGGCGCACGGTGGTCTACCGGATTGGGCCGGATGTCTGGGCCTATGAAAGCTATCCCCGCAGCGGGCGGCTGGTGTCGATCCAGCTTGCCGACGGAACCTGCATGGACGGCACGTGGGACCATGTGGATGGCGCCTACTGCTTTGCCTGGGAAAACCGGGAATATTCCTGCTTTCGCCACGCGCGCGATGGCGCCAACATCCTGATCATCCCCGTTGTCGACGGCGTGCAAAGCGGCACAATCCAAACGGTTAGCGACATAACCGACGCGGCCGTCGGCTGCGGAAACGGGCTGGTCAGTTGAGCCGCCAGGGCAGCGGAGCGGTCGCCCGGCCATGCCCGTGAGCCCCAGCGCCGCCCGCGCCAAAAGCGCGCCCACCGTCCGTCTGACCGGGATCGGCTGCGCGCTTTTCCTCCTGCTTCTGCCGCCGGCGCTGGCCGCCCAGATCGTACCCCCGGCGGAGTTCGAAGCGCTCAGCGCCGGTAAAACGCTGACCTTTGAGCGTAACGGGGTGTTTTACGGGGCCGAGCAGTACGGGACCCGCCGCGACAGCCTGTGGCAGTACAGCGACACGCAGTGTGTCGAAGGCATCTGGTTCCCGGCTGGCGACCAGCTTTGCTTTCTCTATGACGGCCAGACCCAGGCGCAGTGCTGGCTTTTTGAGCGGCGGGGAAATGATCTTTTCGCGCGCCTCGGCGGAACCCCGCCAGAGGATACGAGCGAAATTCGACTGTCCGAAATCAGCGAAGAGCCGCTCGCCTGCCCAGCGCCGGATCTCGGCGTCTGACACCCGCCGCCCGCAGCACCTCCTGCGGACGGACTGAGGTCACGCCGCCGCCCAACGCACGTCACCTGTTTGCAGCAGCGCCGGAACGCACAAGGGGCCGCGGCGGCCACCCAAAAGCCCGCCCCGATCACGCAGGAAGACGGGCCGAACCCCAAGGCGCGCCCGGCACACTCAAAGGAGTGTCCCCTGCCCGTCCTCTGGCTTTTTGGCGCGCGGCTTGCGCGGCTTTGGCCGCTGGGCCGTGTCAAGCGGCAGGCGCCCGTCCTGAAACTCCAACTCCAAATGCGCAGCGTTGGCCGCCGTCTCCCGCGCGGTCACCACGTGCCCTGCGCCATCGCGGACCACGGCAAAACCCCGGCGCAGCGTTGCGCGATAGCCCATCGTCTGGCGCAAACGCTCTAACGCGGCGACCCGGTCGCGGCGCGTTTGAAGCGCACGCAGCAGCGCATCGTCCAGCGCGGCCGCCGTCGGACGCCACCGCCGCAGGGCCTCCGCCAGGCCGCGCGTAAGACCGGCCTCGGACAAGCGCAGCGGCCGCAGCGCATCGCCCGCCCGCTCTACCCGACGCAGAAGCGCGCGCCCAAGCTGCGACCGCGCTGTCCCCAAACGCTCCCCTTGGCGGGCGGCGGGGCCGGTGATCAGGCCGGGCGCGAACCGCCCCGCAGCACCGGTATTCAGCGCCAGCCGCTTGGCCTGGGCAAAGGCGCGCAGCCCCGCCGTCAGCCGCGGCGCCAACCCGTCCAAACGCTGCACCCGGTCGGTCACCAGCGTCTCCACCCGCGGCAGTGCCCGCGCCAAATCGCGCAGGGCCTGCCCCTCCCGCGCAAAGCGCTGCGCCACAGCGCGGGTGCGCCGCGCCTCTAGCCCGGCAAGATCGGCCAAGAGCTCGGCCCGAACCGGCACCGCCATCTCCGCCGCCGCGCTGGGCGTCGGCGCCCGCCGATCCGCAGCCAGATCGATCAGCGTGGTGTCGGTTTCATGCCCCACCGCCGAGATCAGCGGGATGCCGCTGTCGGCTGCCGCGCGCACCACGATTTCTTCGTTGAACCCCCAAAGATCCTCGACCGAGCCGCCGCCCCGCGCGACGATCAACACATCGGGCCGCGGCACCGGCCCCGCTGGCGCCAGGGCGTTAAAGCCCCGGATCGCGGCCGCCACCGCCTCGGCCGACCCGCGCCCCTGCACCGCCACAGGCCACAGCAGCACCCGGCGGGGAAATCGGTCGCGCAGCCTGTGCAAAATATCGCGGATCACAGCGCCAGAGGGCGAGGTGACAACGCCCACAACCTCCGGCAAATAGGGCAAGGGGCGCTTGCGCTCTGCCGCGAAAAGCCCTTCGGCGGCCAGCGCGGCCTTGCGTTTTTCCAGCATCGCCATCAGCGCGCCAAGCCCCGCGGGCGCCAAGCTTTCGATGACGATCTGATACTTGCTTTGGCCTGGAAAGGTGGTCAGCCGGCCGGTCGCCACGACCTCCATCCCCTCCTCTGGGGGGGTCTGGAGCCGCCCGGCAACGCCCTTCCAGATCACCCCGGCCAGCACCGCGCGGTCGTCCTTGAGATCGATGTAAATATGGCC
>CALCPC010000358.1 GCA_937900975.1 uncultured Paracoccaceae bacterium | reverse complement strand
TTGAACGCGTTTTCTGATGATGACTGACTCACTTTGAACGGAAAATGCTCTAAACCAGGCCCAGCCCGTGGCTGTCGTCAATCGCTCCCCCCGGCATTGGGGAAGAACAACTGCTCTCCCGCAACGCGGAACCCGGCAATCGCCGCTTGTCCGCGCGGGGATAGCAGCCAATCGACGAAAACACGCACCAGATCCGCGCGGATATGGGGATGGCGGGCCGGGTTCACCGGGACGATGCCGTATTGGTTGAAAAGCCGCGGGTCGCCCGCGACCAGGATTCGAAACCCAGCGCGGTTGCCAAAGCGCGTCCAGGTGGCGCGGTCGGTCAGCGTGTAGGCGCCCATCCCGATCGCCGTGTTCAGCGTCGCCCCCATGCCCGCGCCCGTCTCAAGATACCAGCGCGCGCCCGCCGGGGCGCCGCGCGACCACAGCCGCCGCTCCGCCTTATGCGTGCCGCTGTCATCCCCGCGAGAGGCAAAGCGCGCGCCCGCAGCGGCAATCGCGGCAAGTGCCGTGGCCGCGTCTTGCCCGCCGCCGATCCCTGCGGGATCCGCCTCGGGCCCCACCAGCACAAAGTCATTGTGCATCACATCGTAGCGCTGCGTGCCAAATCCGGCGGCCACAAACGCCTCTTCCGCGCCGCGGTCGTGCACAAACAACACATCCCCATCGCCATTGGCCGCGTTGCGGATCGCCTGTCCCGTCCCAACCGCGACCACCCGCACCGCGATCCCGGTTTCGGCCGTGAATTGCGGCAGGAGATGATCGAAAAAGCCCGAGTTTTCTAGCGAGGTCGACGCTTGGACCAGAATGAAATCCGGCCGCGCGGCGGCCGGCGCGGCGGCCAGCGTCGCAAGGCCCGCAAGAAAGCGCCGCCGCCCAAGGCCCGCGCTAAACATAAGCCGCCCGCACGGCCGAGGCCCGGCTCCCCATCACAACAGCGTTCACCACAACCGCAAGCGCCAGCAGCACAAGGCCCAGCGCCAGCGCCAGCTCTAAATTGCCCTTTGAGGTTTCAAGCGCGATGCTCGTCGTCATCACGCGGGTGACATGGTTGATGTTGCCGCCGACGATGATGACGGCGCCAACCTCAGCCACCGCGCGGCCAAAGCCGGCCAGCGCCACGGTCATCAGGCTGACGCGGGCGTCCCACAAAAGCGCCGTCAACCGCGCCCAGGCGCCCACGCCAAGCGAGGCAAACTGCTCGGCATATTCAGCATAAAGATCCTCAACCACCTGCCGGGTCAGCGCGGCGATGATCGGCGTGACCAGGATCGTCTGCGCGACGACCATGGCCGTCGGCGTGTAAAGAAGTCCAAGCGGCCCCAAAGGCCCCGTGCGCGACAACATAAGATAGACCAAAAGCCCAACAGTGACCGGCGGAAGGCCCATCAGCGTGTTCAAAAGCACCACCGCAACCGTCCGTCCTGGAAAGCGAAACGCGCCTACCAGCGCGCCGAGGGGCAGACCGATCAGGCAGGCGAGCGTCACCGCGGTCAGCGTGACGCGAAGCGACAAGGCGATGATCTCCCACAGATCCGGATCCCCGATCAGGATCAAGACGATGGCCTCGCGAAAGATGGCCCAAACCGTATCCAATGTCCCGGCCTCCCAGATGGGGCGAGGAAACCACAGCCGGCGGGGACATGCCAGCCCTCGGCGGGTGCGGCGTTTGACATCGCCGCTCTGCCGGGTCAGCCTGGCCGAGCCGTGACCGAGAAACCCGATGGACCCTTTCGCGCGCCGTTGGCGCCCGCCGTCTTGGCCGCGGTTTTCTTTGCGGGATGCGCTGGTGCGTTGCTGCGCGGTGTGGCGACGCCGCTTTTCAGCCTGGGCGCGCCTTGGGTCGGCACGCTGGTGGTCAACACGGTCGCCTGCCTTCTGATCGGTGTGCTATTCGCCCGGCGCGCGGTGTTGCCGCCTTCGGTTTTTCTGGCCGCGACCGCCGGGTTTTGCGGCGGCTTGTCAACCTTCTCGCGCCTTGCCGCCGACATCGCAGAGGGCTGGCGCGGCGGCGGCGGCCTTGCCGCCCTCGCGCCCGGGCTTGTCTCGGTCGCGCTCGGCCTGCTGGCCGTCGCGCTTGGCCTGGCGGCTGGGCGCCGCCGAGCGGGATGACGGCGCCGCTTTATGCCAAAGGGGCCAGGCCGGACGCCCAGCG
>CALCPC010000357.1 GCA_937900975.1 uncultured Paracoccaceae bacterium | reverse complement strand
GAGTGAGTATTTGGCGCGCAAACGGGGGGGCGAGAGCGGGATCGCCTATGCCGAGGCCTTTCACTTGATCCGCCGGGTTATCGCCTAAGATGGCGCGCGTGATCGTTATCGGCGGGATTGAAAGCACGTTCTCAAATGCTGAGGTTTTGTCGGGTCTTGGGGAAGACATCGTGATGTTTTACACGCGCGGTGCGAACAGCCCCGGTTGGGAAGGGGTCGATCCCATCGATGAAAGCCAGTTTCCCTTTGCCGCAACAGTCCCGCGGACGGAGGTTGCAGGCCATATTCGCGACCATATCGGTGAGATGCGCGCATTGGCCCCGGACGTGATTTACTCACTGGGGTGGCAGCAGATCTACCCGGTTGAGATGTTGGACCTGTGCCCCGTGATCGGCCTGCATGAAAGCCTGCTGCCCCGCGGGGCCGGTGCAGTGCCAATCGCCAACGCCATCTTGCGCAACGAAACGGTGACGGGGATCACGCTCTTTCAACTGGATGGCGGCATTGACACCGGCCCGATCCTGGGCCAATTGCGCGGCCTGCTGTCGCCGCAGACAGCGACGGCCACAGCCCTTTATTCGGAGGCCATGACGCTCGGCGCCGCGCTGTTGACGATGTATGTCCCGCATATCAACCGCGGCACGGCCCCGCGCATCGCGCAAGACCTCTCGCAGCGGCTTTGCTATCCCAAGGTTGACTGGTCGGCCTGGCCTGCGGACCGTGTTGCCCGTGCAAGGGTGTATCCTTATGCCTGACCTCAGTCTTGAGATGGCCAAACCGGTGGAAGCCGACGCGCGGCAAATCATGGCCTGGCGCAACGACCCGGTGACGTTGGCAAGCTTTTTCCACACCGAACCAAAGGTTTGGGGGACATTTTGGTCCGAATACTGTGCGACATACTTTGCACAGCCGGACCTGCCGCCGCTGTTTTTGCGCCAGGGCGGCGAGCGGGTGGGCGTTCTGCGCTATGCGCCCGTCGAAAACCCCGAGGGCGCGCGGGGGCGCACGCTGGACATCTCGGTGAATATCGCGCCGGGGCGGCGGGGCAAGGGCTTTGGCGCGCTGGGTCTCCGGCTGGGTCGGCAATATGTGGCGGGGCTTGGCTATGACGCGGTGCTGGCCGTGGTCCGCAGCGCCAACACTGCAAGCCGCGCGCTGTTCAAAACGGCGGGCTTTCGCGCGCTTGGTGCCGCACACCACCATGTTGAAGACACCGGCGAGCGCGCAGAGGGGGTGCGGTTTCTCGACGATCTGACGCCGCCCTTTTGGCGCCGCGGGCGGGTGCGCGTGATCGCAGAGGCGGGATCAAACTGGCGGATGGGCACGCCCGCGCGGGATCTGGCCATGGGCAAGGCCCTGATCGATGTTGCCGTGGAGGCGGGCGCGGATTGCGTGAAGTTTCAGACCTACCGGCCGGAAACC
>CALCPC010000356.1 GCA_937900975.1 uncultured Paracoccaceae bacterium | reverse complement strand
TGCGGCGACCAGATTTTCTTGTTTGTGAGGTACAGAAGCACCGTCAGCAGCGACAGAAACAGAACTGCCGTCAGGCCCGCGGTCTTGCGTTGTTCCAGCTTTGGCTCCGCCGTCCACATCAGAAATGCCGCGATGTCGCGTGAGATCTGCTCTTGCGTCGCCGGTGTTCCGTCGGCGTATTCCACGTCGTCGCCCCAGATCTGCTGACCCATCGCGAGATAGCCGCCATACGCCTCATTGTCATAGAGGATGACGCCGGCTTCTTCCTTCTCGCTGCCGGAATACCCCATCATCAGCGATGTGATGTATTCCGCGCCGCCCATGCCCTGGACAAACTGGTTGATCCCAGTGCCGTAGGGGCCGTGAAACCCGGCGCGGGCTTTTGCCATCAGGCTAAGATCCGGCGCGTTTTCCAGCATGGACCCGGGAAACTTGTCGGTTGGCAGGGCCTCCCGCTCATCGCCGGGGAACGCTTCGGGCCCGGTGTCGGGCACGAAGTAAAGCTTGGCATACTCCCGGATCTCGTCGTCGGAATAGCCCAGGGCCGCAAGATCGCGGAAGGCGACATATTGCAACCCATGGCAGCCGGCGCAGATTTCCGTGTAGACCTGCAGGCCCCGCTGAAGCTGATCACGGTCATAGTAGCCGAACGGACCCTCGAACGTGAAGGCGTAGTCGTCTACATGTCCCGCCCCGCCCGCGGCGAGCGCCTGAGGTGCCGCGCCCAGCGCGCCAACAACGCACAAGGTGGCAGCTATCGTTTTGATGGTCATCCGAAAACCCCCACTCATTCCGCCGGGGTGGGTGCTGCTGCACCACCCGTGGCGTCCCGACCTTTGATCGGGTAATGCGCGTCGTAATCTTCCTCGATCGTCGCCGGCTGCGGCAATGGCTTTTCCAGGACGCCGAGAAGCGGCAGCACGACCAAGAAGTAGGCGAACCAATAGGCCGACGCGATCAGCGAAATGGTCGGGTAGATCCCCTCGGCCGGCATCGCGCCAACCCACATCAGTACCATGAAGTCGAGCAGCAGGATGTAGAAGAAGATCTTGAACGTCGGCCGGTAGCGGCCAGAGCGCACGTGGCTCGTGTCAAGCCACGGGGCCAGGGCCATCACCGCGATTGCGGCGAACATCGCGACGACACCGAAGAACTTCGCATCGATCACGCCGAAGCTGAGGAAGCCGACCAGTTGAACCAACCAGACCGTGTCATCGAACGCACGCAAGATGGCGTAGAAGGGCAGGAAGTACCATTCCGGCACGATGTGCGCGGGCGTCGCGAGGGGGTTGGCCTCAATATAGTTGTCGGGATGGCCGAGGTAGTTCGGCATAAACCCGACGATGGCCGCGAAGATCACAAGGATCAGCGCCAGTGCGTAAAGGTCCTTGATCACGAAATACGGCCAGAAGGGCAGCGTGTCTTTCTCGGCCTCTTCCTTGGACGTCCGGCGCACCTCCACCCCGGTCGGGTGGTTGTTGCCGGTTGTGTGGAAGGCCCAGAGGTGGAACGCGACCAATCCCGCGATCAGGAAGGGCAGCAGATAGTGCAACGAGAAGAACCGCGTCAGCGTGTCGTTGTCGACAGCCGGCCCGCCAAGCAGCCAGGTCTGCAGCGCACCGCCGATGCCGGGGATTGCGCCAAAGAGGCCCGTGATCACCGTCGCACCCCAGAAGGACATCTGACCCCAGGGCAAAACATAGCCCATGAAGGCCGTGGCCATCATCAGGATGTAGATCATGATACCGATGATCCACGTAATCTCCCGCGGTTCTTTGTAGGAGCCGTAGAAGAGACCGCGGAAAATGTGCAGATACACCGCGACAAAGAACAGCGACGCGCCGTTCATATGGATGTAGCGGATCGCCCAGCCGGCATTCACGTCGCGCATGATATGCTCAACGCTTGCGAAGGCGAGCGTCGCGTCCGGCGTGTAGTGCATCACCAAGACGATGCCCGTCACGATCTGGAGCACCAGCGTGAAGGTCAGCACAATGCCCCAAATCCACATCCAGTTCAGGTTTTTGGGTGTGGGGATCGTCAGGGTTGCGTGCATAAGGCCGAGGATCGGCAGGCGGCGCTCCACCCACTTTTCGGCGTTGGACTTTGGCTCGTAACTGTCGTGGGGGATACCACCCATGGCTCGTCTCCCTTATCCAAGTTTGATGACGGTGTCGGACACGAAAGCGGCGACCGGCACGGGAAGGTTTTCGGGGGCGGGGCCCCGGCGGATGCGGCCGGACGTGTCGTAGTGCGACCCGTGGCAGGGGCAGAACCAACCACCGAAATCACCGGCATCGCCAAGCGGCACGCAGCCAAGATGGGTGCAAACGCCGACCATCACCAGCCATTCGCCAGCGTCGTCCAGCGCGCGGTTTTCATCGGCGCCGTCCAACCCTTCGGCATTGGCGTTGCGCGCATCATCGTCGGGCAGGTCCGCGGGGGACACGTCGCGCGCGGCTTGGATCTCTTCTTCCGTCCGGCGGCGGATAAACACCGGCTTGCCGAGCCAGAGCGCGGTGATCTGAGAGCCCGGCTCAAGATCGCCGACATCGACCTGGATCGACGACAGCGCCTGAACATCGGCGCTGGGGTTCATCTGATCGATTAGCGGCCACACAGCGGCCCCGACGGTT
>CALCPC010000355.1 GCA_937900975.1 uncultured Paracoccaceae bacterium | reverse complement strand
GTGGCTCTCCGGCGGGCGGCAAATGGTGGGTGTCTTGCCGGAGGGGTTTTACGACATCTCCTCCACCTTCGTCTTTGGCCTGCCGATCACGGGTTACTATTTGCTCGCGATTACAATCGTGATGTGGGTCGTGCTCGAATACACGCCCATTGGCCGGTACCTCTATGCCATCGGCGCAAACCAGCGCGCGGCGCAACTTAACGGCATCCCGACGCGGAAATACGTGATCGGCGCTTTTGTCGCCTCGGGCACGATGACCGCCATCGCGGGCATCATCCTCGCCTCCAAGCTGCGGATCGGGCAGGCGAGTGTGGGGCTGGAGTTTCTGTTGCCAGCGCTCGTCGGCGCGTTCCTTGGCTCCACCACCATCAAGCCTGGGCGGGTGAACGTCTGGGGCACCATCGTGGGCGTCGCGATCCTTGCGGTGGGGATCTCGGGCATTCAGCAATTCGGCGGCTCCTTTTGGGTGGAGCCGCTGTTTAACGGGGTCACGCTGCTGATCGCGATTGCGATTGCAGGCTACGCCCAACGCAGAAAAGGCGCGTCCAAGCGCTAACAGCACAGAAAGGGAGGACGAAACATGCCCATTGGAAAACTGACCGCAGCGCTGCTGGCGACAAGCCTGCTGACCGCCCCGGGCCTGGCAGAGGTGCCGTGGGACGGGCCGACAACGGGGCCGAGCGCGGCCGCGGGCAAATCCATCGTCGTGGTGGCCGCAGACCTTAAGAACGGCGGCATTCTTGGCGTGACCACAGGGGTCGAGGAGGCCGCCGACACCATCGGGTGGGAGGTGCGCGTGCTGGACGGCGCAGGCTCCATCCAGGGGCGGACGGCGGCCATTGGCCAGGCCTTGGCGCTGCAACCCGATGGCGTGATCATCAACGGCTTTGACGCGGTTGAGCAGCAAGCCGCGCTTGAAGGTGTGGTTGAGGCGGGCATCCCGATGGTCGCCTGGCATTCCGGTCCCAAGATCGGCTGCGACGCGCCGGGCGGGATTTTTGTCAATGTCTCAACCGACGCGATGACGGTGTCTGAAGTCGCGGCCGAATGGGCGATGGCCGATGGCGGCACCGGGATGGGCGCGGTCATCTTCACCGACAGCACCTATCAGATCGCCATCGACAAGGCCGACCGCATCAAAGAGACGATTGAGGCGATGGGCGGCACGGTGCTGGAATATGTCGACACACCCATCGCCGACACCTCCACCCGCATGGGGCCGCTGACGATCAGCCTGGTGCAGAAATATGGGTCGGACTGGACCCACGCGCTGGCCATCAACGATCTTTACTTCGACTTCATGGGCCCCGCGCTCGCCTCCTCGGGCATCTCCCAGGAGGTGGGGCCGAAGGCGGGATCGGCAGGCGATGGGTCGGAGGCCGCGTTCCAGCGCATCCGCACCGGCAGCTATCAGACCATCACGGTGGCCGAGCCACTGAACCTGCAAGGCTGGCAATTGATCGATGAGCTGAACCGCGCGATCCAGGGCGCGCCCTGTTCGGGCTATGTCACCTCGCCCGCCTTGGTGACAGAGGCCGGTTTGGCCAAGATCGAGGGCAATCAGTTCGATCCCGACACGCCGTATCGCGCAGCCTATAGCGCGATCTGGCAGCAATAAGCGTATGGCCGGCCCCCTTCGGGGCCGGCCGCATCCGCCACGGTGCGTGGCGGCAGTGGAAAGGGCGGGGATGACAGAGCCACTTGTAACGATGCGCGGGATCACCAAGCGCTTTGGCGGGGTGACGGCGCTGCGAGACGTCGATCTGGATGCCTATGCGGGCGAGGTTCTGGCGATTGTCGGCGACAACGGTGCCGGGAAATCGACGCTGATGAAGATCTTGACCGGCGTTTATCAGCCGACCGAGGGAACGATGATGCTGGCCGGC
>CALCPC010000354.1 GCA_937900975.1 uncultured Paracoccaceae bacterium | reverse complement strand
CCTGCTACCCCGTCGTGTTCATGGACGCGATCCGGGTCAATATCCGCAGCGATGGGGCGGTCAGCAACAAGGCGGTCTTCGTGGCGCTGGCCATCCTGCCGGATGGGACACGGGACGTGCTCGGCCTTTGGTTCCAGGCCAACGAGGGCGCCAAGTTCTGGGCCAAGGTTCTGAACGACCTGCGCAATCGCGGGGTGCAGGACATCCTCATCGCCGTCGTGGACGGCCTCAAGGGGTTCCCTCAGGCGATCGAGGCGGCCTTTCCCCAGACCCAGGTTCAGACCTGCATCGTCCATCTGCTGCGCCATTCGATGAGCTTTGCCAGTTACAAAGATCGCAAGGCCGTGGCGGTGGTGCTGAAGGCCATCTACACCGCCGTGGACGCGGAGGCGGCCGAAGCCGCGCTGGCCGCGTGCGAGGGCAGCAACCTGGCCGCCAGGTATCCTGCTATCGCCCCAAGCTGGCGGCGGGCGTGGAACGAGGTCATCCCATTCCTCGACTACCCGCCTGAGGTGCGCCGGCTGATCTACACCACGAATGCCATAGAGGCCCTGAATTCGAAGATCCGCCGCGCCGTCCGCACCCGGGGGCACTTCCCAAGCGAGGAGGCCGCGGCGAAATTGATCTACCTGGCGCTGAATGCTACCTCTCAGGAGTGGAAGCGCTCTGTCCGCGAATGGCACGCCGTCAAAAGCCAATTCGCCATCATGTTCGAAGACCGTTTCCCAATGGCGTAATCAAAGCGCCAGGGCACAGAATTCAGGATAGTCTCCTGGGTGCCCATCCCCTGAGCGGAGCCATGCTGGTCTTCACGCATGTTTCGTCAATGAACACGAGACGGCGCGGGTCGATCCGATTCCGGTGGCGCTGCCAGCGCTACCGGCGACGTTTCATGTCCGGGCGTTCGCGTTGGTCGGCGACCAATGTCTTTTTTTGAAACTGAACCCACAGCGACGTAAGAACCGCCAAACGGTATCATGGCTTACCACAACCCCACGTTTCGCCAGCATCTTTTGCAGCATGGCCAGCGTGACATGCGGACAGTTCCGCACCTGATCGAGAAGCCATTCGCGATGCGCCTCCAATAGGGGACGGCGGTATCCGCCCATCTTCGCAGGGCTCACCGAGCCGGTGCGTGCCGCACGCTGCGTCCACTTCACCACGCTCGAGGGCGCAACTGCGAAGCGGGAAGCAACACTGCGGCAGCTTTCACCAGATTGCACCGCTTCCACAACACGTTCCCGAAGGTCGTCTGAATAAGGTCTCGTCATCCATGCTGGCCTCCCACGCCAGTATGGATTCTGAAGCACAAATACACATACGTGGGAATCCCAATTCGATCCAAACTAAGCCTGAGCCGCGCTAAGGCCGCTGGCCTGCGCGCCTCGACGCTTTTGTGGCATAGCCCAACTGGGTGGTGCGTTTTGATTTTTAGGGCAGCGTGGGCCACGGGTCCATCGGGACGGCGCTTTTTGGTGCGGGCGGACGATAGGGCAATGCGCCGTGCGGCTTGAAATCATGGATGTCGCCGGGTTCTGCGATGCTTTATGCCTCTGATCTGTCACGAACTGCGCTAAGCCGCTGGTCCTCCTCCTTTCGGTACGCTGGGCGGGGCGATCCAGCCTTGGCTAAACGCGGTGCTTTTTAGCGGTCAGCGCGGTCGACGCGGTAGGCGTCGAGGGCATCGACGGATGGGACCAGCATTGCACGCCCGCGTTTTGCCAAAAGCCCTTCGCGCTTCATTTGTCCAATCTCGCGTGCGACGGCCTCACGGTTGGTGAACACGAAGGCGGCAAGCTCGGCTTGCGTCGGCGGGCGGGTCAGCTCGGCGCTGCCGTCGGACCGTTCCACCGCACGGAACATGCGAACAAGCTCAAGCCTGATGCGGTCGTCGGCGCGGAGTGCGGTAAAATCGCTGACCCGGCGCGTCATCTCCCGAAGCTTGGCGACAAGCCGCTTCATCACCGCCATGCTGGCATCGGGGCGCCGGTTCAGGATGCCGCGAAACGCCGTTTCGCCAATCCGGGCGATCCGGCTGTCGGCCGTGGCCATCACACTGGCCGAGCGGGGGGCATGGTCGATGACCGCAAACTCGCCAAAACAATCGCCCTCCTCCACCGCCGAAAACGCGACCTCCCGCCCTTTGTCGGAGTAGTTGGCGACCCGAACGGCGCCTTCGAGAAGAATCAGAACATCCAGTGTCGTCTCTTCGGCCGACAACACAATTTGACCGGGCGCATAGCGGGAAATGCTCCACGCAGCCTCGATCGTTGAGCGTGTCTCACCGGTCAGCTGCCCAAGGAATGTCTCCTCGGGGTACTGAACCTCCAAATTGGCGTTGTATCTGAGTGCCATGGCATGAACCGTGCCGCGCGAACCACGCTTTGTCCAGCCGCTGTCGTCTATCGATGGAAGGGCACACCGGTCATTTCGCGCATGAGTGGATCGTTGTGCAAAAGGAGATGCGGATAACGTGTGCGAATGATGTCGATGGCATGGGTCTCAACCTCTGCGTTCACTTCTGCGCCGAGGAGAACGACAAAGGCCGACAGGTAAAACCACATCAGCGCGGTGATCACGGCCCCAAGCGGTCCATAAACCTCCCCGTAATTTGAGAAGCTGCCAAGATAGAGCGAGAAACCGTAGGACATGCCGATCCAAAGCGTCGCCGCCAGAAAGGTGCCGATGGTAAAAAACGGCAGGGGCCGGCGACGGCTTGGCCCAAACCGATAAAGCGCGCCGATGCCAAGCGTGACAGCCGACACGGCAATGGCCCAGCGGAGCAGATCGGACAGCGGCTCTGCCTCGGCAACGGCAAGGACGACCGGCACCACAACCAGCATCGACAGGGTGACCAGGACAACGGCGATCATCAAAAGCGTCAGACTATAGGACACGATCATGCCCCAGATGACGTTGCGCGTGTTACGCTCTCGACAGATGGTGTTGAGGGCCGAGACGAGCGCATTGATCCCGGCGCGGGCGCTCCAACTGGCCAACGCGACGTTGACGATGGACGCGAGGCCAAGGCTTTGCCGGCCTTCCGTGATCAAAAACGCGACGCGCGCATCGACAAGGCCGTGCACCTCATCGGGAAGGATCGGCGCCAAAAGCCCAAGGTTGTCCAACACGTCGGCGGGATTGGCGAAATAGCCATAAAGCGAAACGGTCGCAGCGATGCCCGGGAACTGCGCCTGCATCGCGATAAAGGCGATGCCAGCGGCCTGCTTCGACAGGTTGTTCGCCCCCACACCCTGCCCGACAAGCCCAAGCACCGACAGCCAATCGCCCCAGGTAAAGGTATCGCGGCAAAGAACCAGATTGTTGAGACAGACAGTCGGGTTGAGCGGCATGCGCGAGAGATGCGGTCGCGGCCGGCAAAAGGCAAGTGGCGTTTCTGCCGATGGCCCCCTTGTCTTTCCGAGCCCCGGGGCGCCGCGACACCGCATCTGCGGCGGGGATGGGACAAAGGCGACGCGGATCGCCGCGCGCGCCGCCGGGCGGCCAGGGGGCAGTGGGGTTTCCTCGATCACCCTCCCTCGGGGCCTGGAACCAGGAAACCCGCTTCGGCCACCGGTTAGTAATCCCGCTCAAAGAAAATCCCGATCTCGCCTTCGCCATCGTTGTCAAAGCTTGCGCGGCCCTTCAGGTCGCGGGTTATGTCGATGTTGATGATCGCGCGGGTGTCGCCGTCGGCCTCCGCCTCTAAGTCCAGATAGACGTTTTCAGAGATGTAGGCGCCGGCGCGGACGCCGATCTCTCCATCCTCGCCAGTTGTGATGTCGAGGTTGGACAGCCCGGCGGTGTTGCGAAAACCGCTGACCAGCCCGCCCCCACCAGCCCCGGCCAGCGTCGCGGCGGCGGAGGCCAGTTGCGCGACCTGCAGCGGCGACAGCGATGTCAGTTCGCGGCGGAAAATCAGCAGGGCCAGGATCTCATCCTGCGGCAGATCGGGCGAGGAGGTGAGCACGAACTCCGGATCTCGGGCCCGGCCCTGGATGGCCAAGGTGATGTCGGTGTCCTCGACCTCCGTTTCCGCGATCAGGCGCAGGCGGACGTTCAAGTCGCCGGTCGCCGTCACCGCGCCCTCGGTAAAATCGATCCGTTGACCGAGAAGCGACACGCGCCCCCGGATCAGATCGATCTGACCCTGCGGGGCGAGATCCGCATTGGTTCCAAGAAGCCGCAATCCGCCGCCCATTTCGGCGTCCAGGCCGCGCCCGCGGACAAAGATCTGGTTGGGCGCGTTGATCTGGATGTCGAGCCGGACGGCAGCGCGGCTTGTGTTGCGGCTTTCTAATTCGCCACCGCCAAGCAGCCCAGCGCGGTCCAGCGTCAGGCGGGTGTCGGCCGGCAGGCCGCGATGCTGCAGATCCAAGAGAACGCCCTCGCGGATCCCGAAACTGTCGGGGATCGCAATCTCGGTTCGTCCTATCGCGATATCGCCGGACACAAGCGGGGTGGAAAGGAGCGCGCCGTTGACGCCAAGCGTGCCCGACACGACGGTCGAAACCGTTTCGCCATTCGAATATGCGACATCGCTAAGCTGGATGTTTAGCGCGGCCTCCAGCGGTGGGCTTAATGCGACGCGGCCATTGGCCGAAACGCTGCCCCCCGCGGCAAAGGCGCCGGAAAGCCCGTCGATCAGAACCTCGCGCCCGGTCAGCCGGGCGTCGAGCGTAACGCCATCGAGGCGAAGGTTGCGCAGTGGATCGACGATGGTGGCCGACCGCACCGCAATCCCGCCGGTAATCTCGGGCGCCGAGAAGCGGCCGCCGACCTGGCCGTTGGCGGTAAGCTGGCCGCCCAGTTGGATCGATTGCGCGGCAACGAACGGATTGGCCAGTGACAAGGGCATATCGGCATTGAAGGTCAGATCCAGCCGCTCACCCGCCAGATCGACACGGCCTTGGACCCCCGCCCGTGCCGCGGCGTCGGTGACCTCGGCATTGTCCAAAACCAGGACATCGTCGGCAAAGCGCCCGCTTGCCGCAATGGCCACAGGACCGATCCCGGCCTCCCGCAGGGGACGGGCGCTGACACTGGCGGCGGAAAGGTCGAAAACGGCCACGGGCGCGGCAAGCGTGCCCGAGATCTCGGCCCCGCCGGTCGCGCGCCCGCTTAGCCCTTGGCCGCCGGCGAGTTGATCCAAAAGCGCAAGGTCCAGCGCGGCGAGATCGATGTCGAGGTCGAGCGTCCCGTCGCCGATGGGCACCGCGCCCGCCGCAAGGAGCGCGAGACCCGTGCCGCCAGAGAGCCGCGCGTCGAGCTGCAGCGTGGCGATGTCGGTCCGGCCCTCCGCGGTCAGGGAAAGGGGCGGCAGCCCAAGCGCGGACAGCGGCGCGGCGCCAACAGTCTCGGCGCTGAGGTTAAAGTCGATGTCCGGCGTTGCAACCGGTCCGGTGATCCGCGCCGCACCGGAAACCGTGCCGGTGACGGCAAGGTCGGGCACCACAAGATCAGCGATGCCAAGGGGCAGCGCGCGGATGTCGACCGCAACGTCCCAAACGTCGCTGCGGCCGCCCTCTAGGATCACGGCGCCGCCGCCGATGTCGAAGGCCAGTGCGCTGGCCGCGATATTCGGCCCCTCCAGCGTGATCGTCGCCGGCGCGGTCAGGCGCGCGGCCTGGCCAAACCCCTCAACCGACAAGGTTCGCAGCGCGACGCGGATGCCGGGCGCCAGGCTTTCCAAACTGCCCGCCAGCGCAATATCGGTGCCGAGCGCCAGCCGCGCTGTCGCCGTGACATCCATCAGGCTCTCATCGCTGCGCCGGGCGATGACGGTGGCGCGGTCAACACCGAACCCGCCCAACGCAAACCCGGTCAGAGCCCCCTCCCCCGCCGCGAGCGGGACGCCGAAAAGATCGACGATGTCGGCGGCCAATGTCAGCGTGGCAAGCCGGATATCGCCGGTTGCAAGGTCTGCAATGTCGCCGGTAACAGCAAGATGCTGCTGGCCCGCGCGCCGCGACAGGACAAGATCAAGGTCGGCGGCGCCGCGAAGATCCAGCGCGGCAAGCGCGGCGGGCTTGGCCAAGTCCGGCGACGTGATGCGCAGCGATCCGGCCAAAAGCCCGTCGGCGCCCTGTCCGACCGTGCCGGTCGCAAGGGTCTCGTCCAGGGTAAAGGTCAGCCCGCGCAAGAGGCGCAGCTCATCCCCGATATCAATGTCCGCGGTCAGTGCCGCCCGTTCCTGACCAAGCTGCGCAGTCCCGTCGAGCCCGCCGACAAACCGACCGTCCGGGTCGAGCGTGCCGTCCAGGGCAAGCGTGGCGTTGCGCAAAGCCTGCCCGCCGACTGCGCCCGCGGGCAGGCCGACCCGTCCGACAAGGCGCACAGCCGCCCCGACGCTTTCTGCGCGCATGTCAAAGCGGGCCCGGCCCTCCGCCTGGTCGGTCACGACCGCCAGATCCTCGAGCACGGCGCGAAACGCGAGGTCTGTCGCCTCGGTCGCATAACGGCCATCCAGCGTGATTTCTGCCTGGGCATTGGCGATGCGAAACGCCTCGGCCGCAAGGCCGTCGGCGGTCCGCGCCAGGCTGCCGGTCAGCGTCGTCGTCCCGCCCATCAACCCGTCGAGCGCGGGCGTTCCCAGGACCAAATCCCGCGCGGTCCCATCGAGGCGAAGATCGAAGGTCCGCGCAACCGGCACCACGGATCCCGTTGCCGAAAACGCGATGGCGCCGGCCAGGTCGCGCCCCGCGATCCCCGACCAGGGCGCAAGCGTCGCAATATCGGCGCGCACCCGGCCGTCGAAAACGCCGTCCGAAAACGTGCCGTCCGTCGACACGGAAAGACCCTTGCCCGCAACCTCTGTCGGGCCAAGCTCCACCGGCTGGCCGGCGCGCCACGCGACCGAGGATGTCAGGCGGATCGCCTCCCCCAATGCGTCGGCCAAGGCGGGATCCTCGGCGTCAAGCCCTTGGAGCGCCGCGGTCACATCCGCCGCGATCCGACGGCGGTCGGGGTCGTTGCGGTTTTCCAACACGCCGGTGATGTCGAGCGCCGCGCGGGCGATTTGCAGCCCACCGGTTTCAACGGCGGTGGCCGCGATCTCTGCGCGCCAGCGCTCTGCCGTGCCGAATGCGACGGACAGATCCGCGCGGGCAAGGCTGGTGCCGCCGCCGGGCAGCAGCACGCGCGCGCCGCTAGGGTCGGTCAGCGCGCCCTCAAGCGCGATGCGGTCTGGAAAATTGTCGGGCCCAAGCGCCGCGCTGCCGGCAAGATCCAGCACGGCGGTTCGAATTTCCAAGGTTTCGAGGATCTTGTTCCCATCGGCCCGCGCCTCGCCTTGCAGCACAAGCTCTGTCTGGCCGCCGAAAAAGGGATGCGCATCGGCGGGCAAAAGGGGCAGAAGGTCGCCGGCCACCGCGGCCTCAAACCGCCGCGCGGCGGCGGCGGTCTCATCCAGCGTAAGGGTGCCGTCCAGCGTCCGCTGCCCCGCAACGTCAAGCGCCAGCGTCAGGTCAAGCGCGGTCAGCGGCCCGGCCCCGCCCAGCGTCAGCTTGACCGCCGGCCGGTCGGGCAGGTTCAGCGCATTGGCGACAATGCCGTTTTCGGGCTCTTCGAGATCGAGGTCGAGGCGCAGCACTTCGTCGGCGTTGTCGAAAGCGGTGGTCAGCGCCAGCCGTCCCCCGGGCCCATCGAGCCGGGTCATCGCAAAGCGGGCGTCAAGCGCGCCGCCGGCCAGCGTCAGCCCGCCCTCCACCGCCATTTCGGCCGCAAGACCGAACAGCGCCTCGCCAAACACGACCCGTTCGATATCGAGGGCGCCAAGCTCAACGGAGACGGGAAGATCGGGCAGGCGAAAAGGTTGCGGTTCGGCCGTTGGCAGGCCGCCCTCCTCGGCCACCGGGCCGCGGGGGATGCTGATCCGCTCCGCGGCCAATGTCTCAACCTCGACCCGCCCGCGCAACAGCGCCGACCGGCTCCACACGATGCGGGCATTGTCGATCTGCAGCCAGATCCCCTCGGTATCCGAGATTGTGATCCGCGCCACCCGTGCCTCGCTGGACAGGACGCCAGAGACGCCGGAAAGGCGAATGGTGCGGGTTTCCGTCGACAGTTGATCTTCGAGCAGATTGATGAGGAAGCCATTGTCCTCCCGCTCCTGCGCGAGGAGGGGGGTGGACAGGATAAGGGCTAGGAAAACTAGAAGAAATCGCATCAGAACGCCTGCCCCAAACCAACATAGAACGCGACGCGCGGATCGCCGTCGCGCCGGGCGATGGGGGTGGCGACGTCCAGGCGAATCGGGCCGATCCCGGTGCGCAGACGCACGCCCAGCCCCGCGCCCAACCGCGGGTCGAAATCGGCGAAGGGAGAGCGGGCGTCGCCGACCTGGCCCGCATCGGCGAAGGCGACAACGCTGAACCGTTGGCCGATCCGCTGGCGGTATTCGACCGAGCCTTCGAAAAGCGACAAGCCCCCTAACGAGTCGTCGGAACTGCGGGTGCCGATGGAGCGAAAGCCATAGCCGCGAACCGAACCGCCGCCACCCGTGAAGAACAGCTCTGACGGCGGCAGCTCTTCCGGCGTGCCGCCCGCGATGCTGCCAAGCGATATCCTTGCTGCAAGGGCGGTGGCGCGGGTCTGGCCAAAGGAAAGATACCCACGGGCATCGATTTCGGCGGCCACGGCGGCGTTCTCGAACTCCGATTCGTAAAACGGCTTCACCCGGGCAGAGAGGTAGTAACCCCGCCGCGGGTCGCTGGGGTCGTCGCGGCGGTCATAGGTCAACTCCCCCTCGACGGAGGTCACGAGAAACCGCCGCGTCCCAAGCTCATCCTCGATTTCCGAGAAATCGAGGCCCAGCCCCAGCGATCCCTCAAGCTCCGCGGAGAAGCGCCGGTCGAAGGTGGCGCCAAGATCGATGCTGCGCTCTCGGTAGATGTCGAGCACGGTCTGTTCGGTGGAGGCCGAAAGGGTCAGCGCCGTGTCGGGCACCGGCACGCCGGGAAAGCGGAGGCTTGCGCCGAGGAAATAGTCGAAATCCTCGAACTGTCCGACATCCTCGATGCCGCTGACCGAGGCGTCGAAGCGCAGCCGCTCGGCCCGACCGAACAGGTTGCGGTGCAGCCAATAGCCCTCAAGCCCCAGCCCATCGGTGTTCGAGAACGTGGCACCAACGCCGAACCGGCGGGGCTTGCGGTCGGCAACGGTGATCTCCAACGGCAAGGCGCCATCGGGGCCCACGGCCTCCCCCTCATCGATGCGCACGGACGAGAAAACGCCAAGCTGGTTGAGCCGCCGCTGCGCCTCCTCCAACGCCTCGGGTGAGAAGCGCGCACCCTCGTCGATATCGGCGATATAGCGGATGAACCCGGGCTTGATCCGGTCAGAGCCTCTGACCGTCGGGCGGGCGAGTGTGGCGGTGGGGCCGGGGTCTAGGATGATGCGCGTGTCGAGGATGTTTCGCGTGTGGTCGGCCACGATCTGACGATCCGCGACGCGGGCAACGGGATGGCCCTGGCCGCGCCACACCTCCATCG
>CALCPC010000353.1 GCA_937900975.1 uncultured Paracoccaceae bacterium | reverse complement strand
CAGCGACCAGGCCCCAAGCCCGGCGCACCGCCGCGATGCCCGACAGCCGCGCCACAACCCAAACCCCCAGAAGCACTGCGAAAAGCGTATAGCCAAGCAGCCGGTGATTGAATTGCACAAGGCCCGCATTCTCAAAGAAATTGGTCCAAAACGGCGCCAGGTCGAAGGCCGTGGACGGGACCAGCGCACCGCCCATCAACGGCCAATCGGTATAGCTGCGGCCCGCGTCGATCCCCGCAACCAAGGCCCCCGACAGGATCTGCGCAAAGGCCACGGCCACAACCCCGGTGCTGAGCGAAAGCAGCCCCTGCTCCCGCCGCCGTCTGGCCTGCAAAAGCGCCGCCTCCGACCGGCCGAGCAGCAGAATGTACCAAGCAAGCAGGCCCAAGATCACAAACGCCAGCCCAAGATGCGTGG
Source organism: uncultured Paracoccaceae bacterium (assembly GCA_937900975.1). Classification (GTDB taxonomy): domain Bacteria; phylum Pseudomonadota; class Alphaproteobacteria; order Rhodobacterales; family Rhodobacteraceae; genus Algicella. Next base: position 5,655 of record CALCPC010000353.1, on the reverse strand, counting down.
CCAAGCGATAGGACGCCACATCCAGCATCGTGCCTGTCAAACCCGACGAAACCATCCACCAGCCGATCCCCGCCTGGACGCCGCCCAAAAGACCCGGAATGCAAAGGCGCAGCGTCCAACCGCGCGGGATGCGGCGGGTGGCGAGAAACCCAAAAAAACCGATGGCCCAGACAAGGCCGATGACACGGCCAAGCTGCCGGTGGCCCCATTCCCACCAATAGATGACCTTGAACTCCGCCAACGTCATACCCTTGTTTTGCAACTGGTATTCGGGAATGGCACGGTATTTGTCGAACTCGGCAATCCAGTCGGTTGCGCTCAGCGGCGGGATTGCGCCGGTCACGGGACGCCATTCGGTAATCGAAAGACCGCTGTCGGTCAGGCGGGTCAGGCCGCCGACCGCGATCATCAGAACCACCAACAAGAACAAGCCGATCAACCAGCCCCGGATCGCGCCGCGTGCGGGCGCACGGGGGGCGGCGGGGGCTGCGGGCTGCTCCGCCGCGCTCTCGCTGACATCTTCGAAAATACTGCGGTTTTTGGCCATTTCTGCGCCCTGGATCGTGATGGGGCAGAGGTAATCGTTGCCCGTTCCGGCGGCAAGGCGGCATTTGGGCCGAGGGGCTGTCCCTGCGGGGATAGCCGGGTTGTGGGCGGGGCGCGCGCGTTGGGGATCTGGCCCCGCCGCGCCCCGCAGCGCTTAAGACGCGCGCTTTAGCTGAGGAGGAAGTCGCTCAACGACAGATCCGACCGCTCCAGCCCCGTAAAAATGATCGTCTGATCGAAGATCGTCAGTTCGACGCCCCCCGCCTCATTGCTGATCGAGGCATCGCGGCGCGCAAAGTCGAGATCGCTAAGATCGACAAGGTCGAAACCGACCTCGAAATCGGTGATCGTGTCGACGCCGCCGCCCGTCTCGGTAAAGACGAAGATGTCCGAACCGGCGTTGCCGGTCAGCACGTTGTCGGCCGCGTTGGACACAATGACGTCGTCGCCCGACCCGCCGGTGGCATTTTCGATCACGACACCGTTTGCGATGGTATAACCGCCATAGATCCCGAACGCGTTGGAGACGTTGCCGCCGCCGCCCTCTTCGATCTCTAGCGTCGCGGCGCGCAGATCGATCACCGCGTCGCGGCTGCCGTCATAGCGCATCTCGTCGGTTCCGCCGGCATCCCAGATCGCCTCGAAATACGTGCCGGGGCCATTGAAATCCGGCATCAGATAGACGTCGTCGCCGGTGGCGTGGTCCGTGTTGGCGCCGTATTTCGTCTGCAAGACGCCGATATCGACCGCCATCGGACCCGCGATATAGCCGTAATCGATGACATCGTCGCGCCCGATTGCGCCAGCCGGGTTCAGCGCCCAGCCATCGTCGTAGGACAGCATCGTGTAGACGCCCTGGTTCAGATCGAAGGTGCCCGTATCGGTCTGGGGGTCGCCGTTCACGCCCGGCAGGATTGAGGAGTTGCCGCCGTTGTCATGCGGATGTGCCAGGCCGAGGCCATGGCCAAACTCATGCACGATGGTAATCCAGCCGTAGCCGCCCTTTTCAAGACCGCCGCCGGCCTCATCGGTCCAGCCCGCAGCACCGGGCTGCGCGGCGAACCCGGCGGCGCCGGCCTGCGCCTCACCCGGGGGGTTCATGACCCCAAGGAAGATGCCGAAGCTGTTGATCTTGTTCAACGTGAACTCAGCTTCCGACTTATCGGTGGTCTCGACGAACTCAACATTGATCAGCGTTTCATAGACGTCGAACGCCTCGCGGATCTGGCCTTCTTCGTAGTCGGTCCATTCGAGGCGCGGGAAGATCGAGAAACTGCCCTGATCCGGCTCAAAATAGTAGTGGATGATCAGGTCGCCATCGGCGTTGAAATCGTCAGAATCGACGATGTTGTTGTCGCCGCCCCAGTTGATCGCATCGGTGTATTGCGTGGCGATCAGCGCATCGGGGTTGGTCGCCAGCGTGTCGGCCTTCAGACAGCCGATGCAGCAGCAGCCAAAGTTTTCGATATGCTCCAGCGCCGGGAAGGTGAAGCCGTCGGGCGCAACTTCGGCGATGGTGTCGGCGATGTCGGAAAGCCGGTCCATCGCCCGGTCGATGATCGCACCGGCATCGGTGCCGGCATAGGCCTCGGCCGCGACGGCAAGCGCGATGGGGGCGGACGTCGCCTCCAGCAGCTTGTCCATCATCTTGGGCAGGTTGAGCGCGTCGAGCTTGTCGCCGAGACCGCCCGCCAGAACTGAAGTTTGCAGATCCAGCCCCTCTGCCGCCTCGGGAAGACCGCCCCCTAGTCCGAACTCCCCGTCAAACGTTCTCATATCAAAGAACTCCTATAAGATATGTGGGAAGGCCCTTGACGACGGGCCCGGACGATCCACTTACCGGAACATCCACAAGCCGTCGATGGTTTGGCGGGAGATTACCTTATAACTTAACGGGTTACGCGCGCCCCAATCGTGATTTTCGGCACCTTTCCGCCGGGTCTTTCAGTTCCGTGTCGGATGCCTGTCGGCCAAGGCGCGAAAAATCCCGTGCAGCGTGCGCACATCGGCGTCGGTTAGCGGCAAACGCGAGACCAGATTGCGCAGGTTCTCTCGCAGGCTGTCAGCCTTCTCCTCGGGCCAGAAGAAGCCAGCGGTGTCAAGCCGCGCTTCCAACGTTTCGACCAGGCGAAGACGCTCAATCCCCTCGGCCGGTCGCCCCTTGCCGCCGGGCGCTGGCATCGCGGCCCCCGCCGCCTGGCCCCATTCATAGGCCATCAGCAGCACGCATTGCGCAAGGTTCAGCGAGGCGAAGGCCGGGTTGACCGGCACGGAAACGAGCGCATTGGCCCAGACCAGATCGGCGTTCTCCAACCCCGCCCGTTCCGGCCCGAAGAGGACGCCGACGCGCTGCCCCTCGGCGATGCGGCGGGCCGCGTCGGCCATGGCGGTGGCGGGGTCGAGCACCGCCTTGGTCAAATCCCGCCCCCGCGCCGTCGTGGCATAAACATGATGCAGATCGGCCAGCGCCTCCTCGGTCCGCCCGACCAAAGCCACGCCATCGATAACCCGCGCCGCGCCAGACGCCATCGCAACCGCCTTGGGGTTCGGCCAGCCGTCGCGCGGTGCGACCAGGCGCAGGGTCTCTAGCCCGAAATTCCACATCGCCCGGGCCGCCGCGCCGATGTTCTCACCCATCTGGGGGCGCACCAAGATCATGACCGGTCCAGGCGTCGGTGCCGGCGCGGCTGCGCTGTGGTCGGTTCCCGCCATCCCGGCCCTTGCCTCCATCCTGGTTTGCCGCCCGTTCCGACCCGCGTCATATCGCCCCGCCATGGCCGCCGCAATGCTTTGCCGCTAGGCCGGAGCGCCTCCAGATCAGTATACCGCAGCATACTACGCTTTCGAAAACCCTGCCGGTGCGCTATAGCGACCCCGCGAGTCGCGCTTAGAGAAAAGGACAGCTATGACCAAGATCAAGGTAGAGAACCCCGTCGTTGAGCTTGACGGCGACGAGATGACCCGGATCATCTGGCAGTTCATCAAGGACAAGCTGATCCTGCCCTATCTCGACGTCGATCTGCTTTACTACGACCTTGGGATGGAAAGCCGGGACGCCACCGACGATCAGATCACCATCGACGCGGCCAACAAGATCAAGGAAATCGGTGTCGGCGTCAAATGCGCGACCAGCACCCCCGACGAAGCGCGGGTGGAGGAATTTGGGCTGAAGAAGATGTGGCGCAGCCCCAACGGCACCATTCGCAACATCCTGGGCGGCGTCGTCTTCCGCGCGCCGATCATCTGCAAAAACGTCCCCCGCCTGGTTCCCGGCTGGACCAAGCCCATCGTGATCGGGCGCCACGCCTTTGGCGACCAATACCGCGCCACGGATATGAAGTTCCCCGGCCCTGGCAAACTGTCGATGAAGTTCGTGGGCGAGAACGGCGATGTGATCGAGCATGAGGTCTTCGATGCGCCGGCCTCGGGCATCTATATGGGGATGTACAACCTCGACCAGTCGATCATCGATTTCGCGCGCGCCTCGTTCAACTATGGGCTAAAACTGGGTTGGCCGGTCTACCTCTCCACCAAGAACACGATCCTGAAACAGTATGACGGTCAGTTCATGCTCCTGTTCCAAAAAGTGTTCGACGAGGAATTCGCCGACAAGTTCAAGGCCGCCGGCATCACGTATGAGCACCGCCTTATCGACGACATGGTCGCGGCGGCGATGAAATGGTCGGGCGGGTATGTTTGGGCCTGCAAAAACTATGACGGCGATGTGCAGTCCGACACGGTGGCCCAGGGCTTTGGCTCTCTCGGGCTGATGACAAGCCAGCTGATGACGCCCGATGGCAAAACCGTCGAGGCCGAGGCCGCCCACGGCGCCGTCCACCGGCATTATCGCCAGCATCAGAAGGGGGAGGCGACCTCCACCAACTCCATCGCATCGATTTACGCTTGGACCGGCGGCCTGAAACACCGGGCGAAACTGGATGAAAACGCAAAATTGATGGAGTTTGCTGAGACGCTGGAAAAGGTGATCGTCGAGACGGTGGAAAGCGGCTTTATGACCAAAGATCTGGCCTTGCTGGTCGGCCCGGACCAGAAATGGCTGACCACGGAAGGTTTTCTTGAGAAAATCGACGAAAACCTGAACGCAGCGCTGGCGGGCTAGCCCGGCGCAGACCGCGGTTTTGCCCGGCACGTTGCGGGCAAAACCGGTGGCGGGCCCTTCTCCGTAGGGCGGTGGATCCGCCCTCGGGAACCGATTGTTAAGGCGTTGAGCAGAAACTGTGGTGACCGCAGTGACGAGGCCACGCCAGGAATGATCAATGAGAACGGGACCGACCCGTCGGAAGGTTCGGGCAAAATCCCCCCTCCGCGTATGCAAGAATTTTTTGCGCGTTTGGCCGTCGCTCAGACGCCTGACGCGATGTATGTGGTCGATAAGGACGGTCGCCTGCTGTGGGCCAACCCTGCATTCCTGACGCTTTGCGATGCCGCGCTTGAGGATATCTTGGCGCTGGAGTCCACAACGCTGCTGATCGGGCCCGAGACGGATCCGATGGCCGTGGACCGTCTGCGCCAATCGGTGACGGAGGGGCGGGCGCTGAAGGCCGAAACCGCGCTTTATGGAGAGCCTGACGGACGGGGATGGTTCAGCCTGATCGGAACGCCGATCAAGGATGGTGAGGATCGCTACTCCCATTTCCTGGTCACGCTGCGCCGCCAGGCGGAGCCGACGGCCATTTCGATCGCAGAGCCTGGGGGCGAGGTCGACACGGAGCTTGAGCATATCGGGCGCGCCGAACGCAAGCTGTTGTCGCAATCGAGCGGGTGGTTTTACGCCGCCAAGACCCTGGATGAGCTTCTGAAGATCGTTAACCGCTGTATGCGCACGCTGTTGCCGGAATCGGCCGGGCAGCTTTTCATCTATAGTGAGGATCGGGCGACGCTGAACCTTGCCAGCCAGTGGGGGCCGGTGTTCTTCAGCGATCACATCATGCCCGACGATTGCTGGGCGCTGCGCCGCGGGCGGGCCTATGCTTACGGCACCGGCGATATCGACTTTCCCTGCGCGCATGTCGACGATCCGGATGTGCCCTATTTCTGCCTTCCGGTGATCGCGCATGGCGACACGATCGGGCTGTTGCATCTGGCCTT
>CALCPC010000352.1 GCA_937900975.1 uncultured Paracoccaceae bacterium | reverse complement strand
ATAGCCGTTTTCCAGATCGCCCGACACCGGCAGCGCCACCGCCCCCGCAAGATCGGCGCAATGGGCCAGCATCTCATCCCGGGTGACATGGCCCATATCGGGTTTGCCGCGCGTGAACGCAAACCCCGCAGAGGTCGTCCCGATCGCCTCCGCCCCCAAGGTGGCCAAGACCTGCGCGCTGCCCCTGTCCCAGGCATTGGCCAGGACAAAGGGCGTGCCGGGGCGATGCAGCGCGCGAAACGCCGCCCCCCGATCGCCGCTCATGCCGCCAATCCGGCGGCGAAGGTCTTCAGCTTGTCCAGTGCTTTGGTCAGACGCGCATCGTCGGCTGTCAGCGCGATCCGAACATGGCCCGCGGCCGCTTGGCCAAAGCTTTCGCCGGGCATCACCGCAACCGCATGGGCCTGCATCAACGCCTCGGCAAAGCTGCGCCCGTCAAGGCCCGTCGCGCGAATATCGACCATCACATACATCGCGCCGTCCGGCTGGACGAGGCTGAGGCCCGACGCCCCCGAAAGCGTGGCAAGCGCCAAGTCCCGCCGGCGGCGATAGGTTTCCGCGACCTCCCGCTCAAGAGCGGCGCCATCGGTCAGCGCCGCCAGCGCCGCGTCTTGGATATAGCCCGGGACGCCGTAGGTGGTGACGGTTAAAAGGTCGGAAAGCTGGGCAATCATCGGCGCGGGCCCGATCAGCCAGCCGATCCGACTGCCGGTCATGATGTGGCTTTTCGAAAACGACCCCACAACCAGTGTCCGCCGTGCCATGCCCGGCAGCGCCCGGGGCGACAGATGCTGGCCCGACCAGACCTGCCCGTCATAGACTTCGTCAGAGATCACCCAAAGGTTGCGCGCCCGGGCGAAGGCCGCGATCTGTTCCAAGGTCTCTTCGGTGTAGACGACGCCGGTCGGATTGTTCGGCGTGTTGATCAAAAGCCCCCGCGCTGGCGGCGCCGCCGCCAGCGCGTGCGGCGTGGGCTGAAACCCGTCCGCCGCGCGGGCGGTGACGGGGACGGCCCGGGCCGCGGCGCCCCGGATCGTGCCGGGATAGGTCGCATAGTAAGGATCGATGTAAAGCAGCGTGTCGCCAGGGTCGGCCACGCCGGTCGCCGCGGCAAACAGCGCTGCCTGACCGCCAGCGGTCACCAGAACGTTCTCAGCCGTCGTGGCGACGCCGGGCCGGGCGGTCACCCGCGCGGCGAGCGCCGCGCGCAAGGCGTCGATCCCCGGCACCGAGGCATAGCCCGTGTGCCCGCCCCGGGCGCTGGCCTCTAGCGCATCCAAAATGGGCGCGGGCGTGGTGCGGTCGTGATCGCCGATGGTCAGATCGACCACGTCGCGCCCGGCCGCTTTGGCCGCCCGCGCTGTGGACAAGATTTCCCACCCATCGCCCGCATCGCCGTTGATCGCCCCAAGGCGGGCGGAGGGGTGCGGCAGATCCAGCGCGTTCATAAGCGGTCTCCTTCGGCGGTTCGGGATTTCTCGAAACCTCTCAAACACCGGCTATAGAGACAACTTGCATTTTGTGATGGAATAGATCACACAAATTGCATGACGCGCTGTGACACCTGTATTGGCACCCTCATTCTTCGCTGACATCGGTCTGCGGCGCGCTTTCTGTTTCCCTATCGGATCAGACTTCAGGCCGCAGACGGGCAGACCCGGACGGGATGGATATGACCGAACTCCACTTCTACGACACGATGACGCGCCAGAAACGCGTGCTCGACCCTGTGACGCCGGGGCGGGTGGGCGTCTATGTCTGCGGCCCGACCGTTTACGACCGGGCGCATCTTGGCAATGCGCGCTCTGCGGTTGCTTTCGACGTGCTGCACCGGGTGCTGCGGGATCATTTTGGCGCAGCGAATGTCACCTTCGTGCGCAATCTGACGGATATCGACGACAAGATTAACGCCCGCGCTGCCGAAACCGGCCGCCCCATCGCCGACATCACGGAAGAGACCGTGGCCTGGTATCATGCCGATATGGCCGCTCTCGGCGTTCTCAGCCCGACAGAAGAGCCGCGCGCGACAGGCTATATCCCCGAGATGATCGCGATGATTGAAGAGCTGGTCGCGGCGGGCCACGCTTATGAGGCCGCGGGGCATGTGCTGTTTGAGGTGAAGAGCTTTCCGGACTATGGCGCGCTTTCGGGCCGTTCGCTGGAGGACATGATCGCCGGCGCTCGGGTCGAAGTGGCGCCGTTCAAACGCGACCCGATGGATTTTGTGCTGTGGAAACCGTCCGATGCGGCGACGCCGGGCTGGGACAGCCCCTGGGGCCGTGGCCGGCCCGGCTGGCACATTGAATGCTCGGCCATGGCGCGCGCGCTTCTCGGCCAGCGCTTTGACATCCATGGCGGCGGGCTCGACCTCCAATTTCCCCATCATGAGAACGAGATCGCGCAAAGCCGCGCGTGCTGCGGGCCCGGCAGCTTTGCCAATCTCTGGCTGCACAACGAAATGCTGCAGGTCGAGGGGCGGAAGATGTCGAAATCGCTCGGCAACTTCTTCACCGTGCGCGCGCTTCTGGATGCGGGCACCCCGGGGGAGGTGATCCGGTTTGTGTTTCTGATGACGCATTACGCCAAACCGATGGATTGGACCGAGGAAAAGGCCCGCACGGCGGAGACGACGCTGCGCAACTGGCACGCGCTGACCGAAGGCGTCGATCCCGGGATGCCCGCGCCGAGCGTGCGCGCGGCCCTTGCGGACGATCTCAACACGCCCTTGGCCCTTGCGCAGCTTCACGCGCTGGCGCAGGCGGGCGACGGGCCGGGCCTTCTGGCCTCGGCCCGGCTGCTCGGCCTGCTGGCCTTCGGCGCGGAGGCGTGGACGAGCATAGACGCCGAGACCGAAGCGCTGATCGAGGCGCTGATCGCCGACCGGGCCGCAGCGCGCGATGCCAAGCAATACGCCTTGGCCGACCGGATCCGCGACGCGTTCGCCGATGCGGGCGTTGAGGTGATGGACGGTGCGGCCGAGACGCGCTGGACCCTGAAACCCGGTTTCGATATCGCCAAACTCGATGGCCTAAGATAATCCCCGGCGCCCCCGACGGGGCGCCGCTGTTCCCGCTTGGGTCGCCCGCACCGGTGTCCGGCCCCTCCGCCAAGGCTTCCCCATGATCCGAGAGCGTCTTTCCCTGTTCGACACCACGCTGCGCGATGGCCAACAAACCGCCGGCGTCGATTTCAGCCTCGAAGACAAGATCCGGATCGCCAAAGCCCTGGACGCGCTCGGCCTCGACTATATCGAGGGCGGATGGCCCGGCGCCAACCCAACCGACAGCGCGTTCTTTGACCGCCCGCCCGCCACCCGCGCCACGCTGACGGCCTTTGGCATGACCAAACGCAGCGGCCGCTCGGCCGCGAATGACGCGGTTTTGGCGGCGGTGATGAACGCCGGCACCGCCGCCGTCTGCCTGGTGGGCAAAACCCACGATTTCCACGTCGAAACGGCGCTTGGCCAGACATTGGCTGAAAACCTCGACAACATCTCGGCCACGCTTGCCCATGTCATCGGCGCGGGGCGCGAGGCGCTTTTCGATGCGGAGCATTTTTTCGACGGTTACGCCGCCAATCCAAGCTATGCGCTGGCCTGTGTCCGCGCCGCACACGCCGCCGGGTGCCGCTGGATCGTGCTGTGCGACACCAATGGCGGGGCGCTGCCGGACGCTGTTGGCATGGCCGTGCGGTCGGTTATCGTGGCCGTCGTGCCGGGGACTCGGATCGTCATCCACACCCACGACGTCACGGGCCATGCGGTTGCCAACAGTCTTGCCGCGATCGACGCCGGCGCGCGCCAGATCCAAGGCACGCTGAACGGGTTGGGGGAGCGGTGCGGAAACGCCAACCTGACCACGCTGATCCCGACGCTGCTGTTGAAACCCGCTTACAACACCCGGTTCGAGACGGGCGTCAGTGGCCAAGCGCTGACGCAGCTCACACAAACCAGCCGCTTGCTTGACGACATTCTCAACCGCGTGCCAGACGCCGCCGCGCCCTATGTCGGGGCGTCGGCCTTCACCCACAAGGCCGGGCTCCACGCTTCGGCGATCCTGAAAAACCCCGCGACCTATGAGCATGTCGCGCCAGAGCATGTCGGCAACGCCCGCCAGATCCCGATGTCAAACCAGGCCGGGCAGTCCAAGCTGCGAGAGCGGGTGAGCGCCGCAGGGCTTCGAACCCTAATGGTCGATCCCCGCTTGGCCGAGATCCTGACAGACGTCAAACAGCGAGAGGAAGCAGGCTATGCCTATGACAGCGCCGCCGCGTCCTTTGAGCTTTTGGCGCGCCGCCATCTTGGCCTGTTGCCGCAGTTCTTTGAGGTGGAGCGTTACCGCGTGATCTCTGAACGGCGGCGCAATGCCCGCGGCAGCATCGTCACCGTGTCCGAAGCGGTGGTCACAGTGGTGGTCGGCGATCAGCGGATCACCAGCTTTTACGAAAACAAAGACCCAAGCGATATGGAGGATGCGGGCCCGGTCAACGCGCTGTCCAAGGCGTTGACGCTGGACCGCGGTCCCTATCAGCGCCATGTCCGGGATATGAAACTGGTCGATTTTCGCGTGCGCATCACAAACAGCGGCACCGAGGCCGTCACCCGCGTCCTGATCGACAGTGAGGACAGCCAGGGCCACCGCTGGTCGACGGTGGGCGTGTCGGCCAACATCGTCGATGCCTCGTTTCAGGCGCTGTCGGATGCCATCGTTTGGAAGCTGGTGCGCGACGGCGCCCGCGCATGAAGGCGTTTTGGACGCTGCACTCGAACCTCCCGCGGGAGGGGCCGGGCGATGCCGCGATGCTGGACCGGGCGCTGCGGGCGGCGCGGGTGGCGGAGACGGCCCAGATCCTTGACGCCGGCGCCGGACCGGGCGCGGATATCGCGGCGCTTCTTACGCATGTGCCGCGCGGGCATGTCACAGCGATCGAACAGCATGCCGATTTTGCCCGGGCGGCCGCGGCCCGGTTCGCGGGCAATCCGCAAGTGACCGTGAAAACCGGCGATATGGCCGATCCCGGGGGGGCTTACGATCTGATCTGGTGCGCGGGCGCGCTGTATTTTCTGGGCGTCGAAGCCGGGCTTCGTGCCTGGCGCACGGCACTCCGCCCCGGCGGGCAGGTGATCTTTTCGGACGCGATCTGGCTTACGGCCGCCCGGCCCGACGAAGCCGTGCGCAATTGGCAGGAATATCCGGCCATGACCGACCGCGCCGGCGTCGCGCGCGCCATCGCGGCCGCCGGCTATACCCTGCTTGACGATTGGGTGCTGCCCGATGCGGCGTGGGAGGCGTATTACACCCCGCTTGAAGCGCGGGTCGAAATGCTGCCGCCGCAGGCCGAAACCGATCCCGCCCTCGCCGCAACGCTGGCGGAGGCCCGGTCCGAAATCGCGCTCTGGCGCCGCCATCGCCGCGTTTTTGGCTATGGTCTTTTCCGGGTTCGGTTGCAATGAGCCTTGATGCCTGCGCTGCGATGGTCGCCCGCGCAGATCCAGAGCGGTTTCGCGCGGCGATGACGGCGCCGATGCCGCTGCGCGGGGATCTGATGGCGCTTTACGCCTTTAATCTAGAGGTCGCGCGGGCGGGTGTCGTGACCGCGGAGCCGCTGATCGCCGCCATGCGGCTGCAATGGTGGCGCGATGTTTTGGGGGAGGTCCGCGCAGGCGGGGCCGTGCGCGCGCATGAGGTGGCGACGCCGCTTGCCGCCGTGATCCGGCGCCACGCCCTGCCCGACGCGCCGTTTGAGGCGTTGCTGACCGCGCGGGCAGCCGACATGGACCCCGATTTCCCCACCGATCTGCCCGCGCTTTTGGATTATCTTCGCAAGGTTTCCGGCGGGATGATGCAGCTTGCTGTCCGGGTCGCGCTGTCGGGGGCGGGCGCGCGCGACGCGGCTGCGGGCGATCTTGGCCTTGCGCAAGGCGTGGCGGCCTATTTTGCGGCAATGCCGGCGCTGCAGGCCCGCGACCGGCGGGCGCTGCCCCCGGGGGGGGCGGCGGGCGATGCCATAGAACACCTCGCGGCCGAAGGGCTGGCCGCCCTGGCGCGCGCCCGCGAAACGGGCCTGC
>CALCPC010000351.1 GCA_937900975.1 uncultured Paracoccaceae bacterium | reverse complement strand
AGCATACGACCGAAGGCCGTCACCTGGCCCCAGGCGCGCGCAAGATACCCGTCCAGCCAATCGGTGGCCGCCGCCGCCACAAACAGCGCCAAGGCGGCCCAATCCGCCGCGGGCCGGGGCAGCAAGAGAAACACCAAAGCCACGCCAGGGGCCGCAAGCAGCCGCGCGACGGTCAGAATATTGGGCAAGGTCCACGTCATGCGCCGGTTATGAAAAGCGCACGCGCCCGTGGCAAGGGGCGAAGACCCGGTTCAATGCGCGGCGTTGAAAAAGGCATAGATCTTTTCGGCCAACTGGTCCGAGACCCCTTCCACCGATTTGAGATCGGCAAGACCCGCACGGCTGACCGCCTTGGCCGATCCGAAATGCGCCAGAAGTGCGCGCTTTCGCGCGGGCCCAACACCCGGAACCTCATCCAAGGGTGTCGAGCTGATCGCTTTTGAGCGTTTTGCCCGGTGCGCGCCGATGGCGAACCGGTGCGCCTCGTCGCGCAGCCGTTGGATAAAGTAAAGCACGGGATCGCGGTGCGGCAGCGCCTTGACCGGCTGGCTGGGGCGGTAAAACTCTTCCTTGCCGGCATTGCGGTCCACGCCCTTGGCGACGCCGATCACCTCCACATCGTCGACGCCCACCTCGGCCAGCGCGGCGGCCACGGCCGAAACCTGGCCCGCGCCGCCATCGATCAGCAGAAGATCTGGCCAATCGCCCTTATCGCGGTCGGGGTCCTCTTTAAGCAGGCGTGTGAACCTGCGGTCCAACACCTCTCGCATCATGCCGAAATCGTCGCCCGGCGTCAGATCTTTTGAGCGGATGTTGAACTTTCGGTAGCTGGATTTCAAAAACCCTTCCGGCCCCGACACGATCATCGCGCCAACCGCATGGGCCCCTTGGATGTGAGAGTTGTCGTAAACCTCGATCCGCTGCGGCGGCGCGTCGAGGTCGAAGGCATCGGCCAGGCCTTGCAAAAGCCGCGCCTGGCTGGCGCTTTCGGCCATCTTTCGGCCCAGCGCCTCCCGCGCGTTGCGCAAGGCACCGTCGACCAGCATCGCCTTTTCGCCCCTTTGGGGCACCAAAACCTCGACGCGCCGCCCGCGTTTTTGCGTCAACGCCGCCTCTAGCAGATCGGCGTTGTCCACGTTGTGGCTCAAAAGCAGACGCCGCGGCGGCGTTTTGTTGTCGTAGAATTGGACCAAGAACGCCTCCAGCAACTCCCCCGGCTCCGCGCCCGCGCCGGTGCGCGGGAAATAGGCGCGGTTGCCCCAGTTCTGGTTGGAACGGATGAAAAAGACCTGGACGCAGGCCTGCCCTTCGTCGGCGTGCAGCGCGACGACATCCGCCTCCTCGACGCCTTCGGGATTGATGCCTTGCGCCGATTGCACATGCGATAGGGCGCGGATCCGGTCGCGCAGCGCGGCGGCGCGCTCAAACTCTAGCGCGCCGGAGGCCTCCTCCATCTGGCGCGCCATCTCGCCTTGCACCTTGGTCGTGCGGCCGCGCAGAAAGTCATCGGCCTCGGTGACGAGCTTTGCGTAATCCTCCTTCGAGATGCGGCCGCCACAAGGGCCGGCACAGCGTTTGAGATGGAAGTTGAGGCACGGCCGGTCGCCTGCCTCCACCTCTCGATCCGTGCAGGAGCGCAGCAAAAAGACCTTCTGCAACGTGTTGATCGTGCGGTTGCCCGCGCCCGCGCTGGCGAACGGGCCATAGTAGCGGCCCTTGCGGGTCTTCGCGCCGCGATGCTTCTCAAGCCGGGGAAAGTCGTGTTCGGTGGAGATAAAGATGAACGGAAAGCTTTTGTCATCGCGCAAGAGAACGTTGTAGCGCGGCTTTAGCTGCTTGATCAGGTTCTGCTCCAGCAGCAGCGCCTCGATCTCGGTCTCGGTGGTCAGAAACATCATCGAGGCGGTGGCCGACACCATGCGACCGATCCGCGGGCTGTGGCCTGTGGGCTTGGCATAGGAGGCGACGCGCTTTTTCAGGCTGCGCGCCTTGCCGACATACAGAACGGCCCCCTGCCGGTCGAGCATCCGATAGACCCCGGGGCCGTTGCTCAACTCCTTCAAATAGGCCCGGATAACCTCGGGCCCGGTTTGCGCCTCGGCGGCGGCGGTGCCTTCTTCTTCGTACTCTTGGTCTGTCACGTCGCCGCCCACACGCGCCGGATCCGTTCGGTTTTCATATACCAGACCCCTAATGTGATTCTGCCCGGCCCAGGCCTAGTATGCCTTGGGATTCAAGTCTGAAGATGTCCACGGACTCTGTGGATAATTCTGTGGACCAGTCGTGAGACGCATCGATTTTTCCTTTCAAACAAGGGGGGAGAGCGAATTGACTAAATTTTAATCAAATTCGCAAAGCACTGATTTTCAACGGAAAAATATTCGGCATGGCCTATGGCTTTGAAAATAATGGCATATTTGTGACGGCGGTTCGCTTGGCCAAGGGGCGGTGGACAAACCCGCGCAGGTGCTGGTTTCGCGCGGCCCCGTTTACTCAACCCCCAGCACATCCGGGGTCTGCCAGCCAAGGTGCTGCCCCCCATCGATGCCCGGCAATTGCCCGGTCAGCGCGGGGCAATCCAGGATGAACTCCACCGCGCGGGTGATGTCGGCGGGGTCCGATCCACGGCCCAGCACAGTGTTTGCGCGTTGGTCTTTGAAATGGGCAGCGCTTTGCCGCGCGCCTTGCAAGGTCGGTCCAGGGCCGATGGCATTTACGCGAATGTCCGGCGCCAAGGCCTGTGCCGCAGTCTGGGTGAAGGCCCAGAGGCCCATTTTGGCCAGTGTATAGGTCATGAATTCCGGGGTCAGTTTCCGCACCCGTTGGTCGATCAGGTTGATCACCGATCCCGCGGCCAAAGGCTCCCCCGCGCTGTCGCGGACCCCTCCGACCACTTGCGCTGCAAAAGCCTGGGTCAAAAACACCGGCGCCTTGAGGTTTGAGCGGTGGTGCCGCTCCCAAGTGTCGAGCGTCAGCGTGGCGATGCTGTCATACTCAAAGATCGACGCATTGTTGACCAAAACGTCCAGGGGGCGCCCCAGCGCCGCCGCAGCCGCAGGCACCAGGCCCGCCACGGCGCCATCGTCCAGAAGGTCCGCCGCGACCGAAGCCGCCCGCACGCCTTTCGCGCGCAGATCCTCGGCCAGCGCCTCAGCCTCGGCGCCGCTGGCCGCATAGCTGATCGCGACGTCATAGCCGCGCTCAGCCAATCGCAGCGCTATGGCGCGACCAATCCGCCGCGCGCCTCCCGTTATCAGTGCCGCACCGGCCATCCCGCGTCCCCCTTAGAATAGGGTCGCTATGTAAACACCGAACGCGACGAGAAAGCCCGCGCCCATAACGCGACCAAGCGTCACGCCGTAGAACACAAAGGGCGCAAGCATCAGCGAGGCGGCCGCCATCACCCAAAGATCGTACCGAAGAAAGGTCTGGTCGACCTCCAACGGCCCGAACAGCGATGCCACGCCCATGATGGCGAGCAGATTGAACATGTTCGAGCCAATGACATTGCCCAGCACCACATCCGCCTGGCGGCGCCAGGCCGCGGCCACCGTTGTCGCAAACTCAGGCAACGAGGTGCCGATCGCCACCAGCAACAGCCCGAACACCGCATCCGAGAAACCCAACGCCGCAGCCAACCCCGTGGCGCCCTGGATCAGAAACTGCGCGCCAAGCGGCAGCGCGATCAGCCCGCCCAGGATGTAAGCCGCGATCTTCCAGCGGGCCATGTCGGCCTCACCCTCTTCGATGTCTTCGGGCGCCATGCGCGACCGGCCAGCGGCCCGTGCGGCGCTGATCAGCATGGCCGCAAGCAAGGCCAGCAGAAGGAGGCCGTGCCAGATATGAAGCGGCCCCAGAAAGCAGAGCACAATAAAGGCGACCGTCGCCGCCAGCATTTGGAGATAGCTGCGCCTTGTATCGCACTCGGCCATCGAGATCACCGAGATCATCGCCGGCACCCCCATCACCAGCAGCACGTTCGCGGTGTTGGACCCGATCACATTGCCAAGCGCGATTCCCGGAACGCCGGCCAGCGCCGCCTTGATCGCGATCAACAGCTCTGGCGCCGAGGTTCCGAACGCGACAACTGTCAGGCTGACGATCAAAGCCGGGATCCCCAGCCGAAGCGACAGCGACACAGCGCCCCGCACCAGAAAATCGCCGCCGAAAATCAACAACACCAGACCGGCAGCGGTGAAAAGAAACAGGCTCAAGGGAACTCCGTCACAGATCCGGCGGCAGCGGCGTTAAGACCGGGTCGAGCAGGCACACGGCCCGCGCCCCAAGACATAGGACCCGCAGCGGCGGCACTTCTTGGTCTTGGCATCGATCCCCGCCGGGGGTTTGGCGCGGGGCAGGCGCAGCTTGCCGAACATGCCAAGAACCAGCATGGCGATCAGAAACAGCGTGACGGCTTTGATGATCACAGGCCATACCGCGCCCAAAGCGCGCGCTCCTCCACCGCTGTCATCACACGCTCGGGCAGCGTTGTCATGCCGAAGCGTTGCAACAGCCCCCGCCGGGGGCGGGCGACATTGAAGCGGGTCTTGGGTCCAAATTTCTCACGCATCACCGGCACCAGATGGCCCAAACCGTCGGCCAGCCCCACCTCAACCGCGCGGGCGCCGAGGAAAATGTCGCCGGTAAACAGATCCGCCTCGGCCAGTTTTGCACCGCGACGCGTCTTGACCTGATCGATGAAATTCGCGTGGATCACGGTC